>JAAYJY010000226.1 GCA_012522705.1 Syntrophomonadaceae bacterium
AAAAACAACGCTTTGCAGTATGAAAGCGGTATATACATCGGTTTCATGCTTAGTCAGGCTGCCTCCCCAATCCCGGCTCGGAAAAAATCCAGCTAACCTGGGGATCGCTGCCCCATAAAAACAATGCTGTCGGAATGTCCTTATCCCCGGCCAAATCCGGGCTACAATGACATAATTATATGGAGTTGCGCCCAAACTGCTCGTAAGAACACAGGCAGCCAAGCGTAAAACCAGTTAAAAAGTATTTAGGGAGAATATTCATGACCGATAAATCAGCCCTTAATTACGCGGAACGACACGCCCTCATCCCCCTTGGAGATCTATGCGATCAAAGCGATGGTTCTTCTGATCGATGGCAGGATGGGCAGTTGGCTGCCGGAAAGAAGACTGATGGCGATGTGGCCTCCCTATGTGAAGAGATAAGGACGGCCGGGATGAGACCGGAGCACTTCTATTTTGATCCGGCCAATAGCCAGACACCCTGGTCATATTGGCGCGGCGTGGTCTTGCTGAATTTGCCCAGCCTGGAAGGGAAGGCCGGAGCCATCAAAAAGATTGCCGACCGCTTGGAGGAGGAAATAAACGAGAGCGTGGTCCGGCGCGATTTCGATCGTTTCCTTGATCTGGTCGACCCTCGTCTGGCTCCGGATCTTCTCATGGAGATCTTCAGCAACATCCCCGACCATGACAAGTTCCGGTTGTTTGAAAGGCTGTGGCGATTCAATAAATATGCCCATGATGTTTTCCCGTCCGATTTCGCTCAAAAGGCCTACCAATACCGTAAAGTTACCAGCAGCCGGCCGCCCCTCGACAGTGGCGGCTATGTACGAGTATTTGTCAGCGCGCCGACGGGAGAAGAACCTCATCGGGTGGAAAGCTGGACCACTAATATCAACCGGGCGCTGCGGGCAGCCAGTACAATCCCCGCCGCTCCAGTTTACCAGGGCCGGGTGCGCCCCGGCCACATAGAGTCATTCGATGGTGATCGGCTGGCCGGCAAGCTGCTGGTAAAACCGGGTACGGTGGAGGATATCGACTCCATGGACCTGATTGACCTGGCTGATTTCGAGGCGGAATTGAACCAAGCCGGCATAATGAACCGATATCGGCGCCTGGCCGGGCAGATCGATGCAGGCTGGTTCCACAAACCGGAGGGCATCCATGCTGTCGGCCATACCCGCCGGGTGTTGCTCTTGAGCATTTTGCTGGCTTACCTGGAGAAATTCAGCCCATCGGATCAAAACCTGCTGACCCGGGCGGCCATCTGTCATGACATTGGCCGGGAAGACGACGGATATGATCCCGGGCATGGCCAAGCCAGCTACGATCGTACTTGCCGGGAATGCCTGGTGCAGTGGACCAATCCGGAGGATAGCGAGATATTCCGCTTCATCGTCGAGAATCATGATCTGCCCGACAGCAAGGCCTATCAGAGAGTGCAGCGCTACCAACTGGGGGAAATGGACCGCACCCTGCGGCTCTACAACACCTTTAAGGATGCCGATGGACTGGACCGGGTGCGTTTGGGCGACTTGAACCCTGACTATCTGCGCACCGCTTCCGCCCCGCGTCTGCTGCTGGTGGCCCACCAAATCTATTACCAGCCCGACTGGCTGGAGCAATACAGCGATCGGTGAGATGAGGGAGCCGAACGATCAAAGGGGCGACCGGGAGAACCGTGCGAGACCACTGATAAAGTGCCTGTTTCTCATCCAGAGAATCCGAAGGCGACGAGGTCCCGTAAAAACACCTGATTATTGGTCTTTAACCAGTTGTAAAATGCTTCGCCAACGTTCAGCATGTCATATTTATAAGGGTACATGAATGCGCGTAGATATTGGAGCCAGCATAATCGAATATAAAATCAACTACAGCCGCCGCAAAACCATGTCCATCACCGTCAAACCAGACGGGACCTTACGAGTGGCAGCCCCAAAGGGCACTACCGCCAAGACGGTGCAGGATTGGGTGGACAGCAAATCAAAATGGATCGCAGCCAAGCTGGCCGAGCTCGAATTGGCCAACCGCCAAGTGCTGGAGCGCAGTTTCCAAACCGGAGAGGATTTCGCCTATCTGGGCCAGCCCATGAGGCTGGAGTTGGTCACCGATCCCCAACAGACCAGGACCAGGATAAGGGGCAGGGAAGGCACCATCCAAATTACCGGCCCCGATTGCTCTCCCCCTGCAGTCAGAGCCGCCCTGGAAACCTGGTACCGGTGGGCGGCGGGCCGCTATATCCGGGCCCGGGTCTTGCACTACCAGACCCAGGTGGGCTGCAAGCCCGGACGCATCGCCATCCGCGACCAGAAGACCCGCTGGGGCAGCTGCAGCGCCCGGGGCAACCTCAACTTCAACTGGCGGATCATGATGGCTCCGCCGGAAATAATCGATTATCTGGTGGTGCACGAACTCTGCCACTTGGTCCATCTCAACCATTCCCCGGACTTCTGGGAGCTGGTCGCCTCCATCATGCCTGATTACAAAGCCCACAAGGACTGGTTGCGCCAAAATGGCTCCAGCCTGAGGGCATGATCCACACCATACAAAAAAACCAAGAAGAGCCATGACGCTGTTCCTCTACCCTTTTTACAGCACTTAAAAAAGCGCACGGATGGTTGTTGTTCGGCCTCTTTTTCGGCCTCGAGGTGCTGACCGCGGTTATTGGCGTTCCTATCACCTTGGTGGAGTCCGTGCAGGCTTTGGCGGATTCCGAGACGGGTCTGCCGGGAACTATTATTCAAACACTGGTCTTTGTGTGGTTGTTCTTCACATGGGAAAGAAGAAGAGACCAAAAACACAATATACCCCCCCGCGCTTAGCGCAAAAAGGTTAAATCACAAGCCGCTCAAGGCTTTATTCAGGGCGATGACTACCATGAGCAGGAAGATCACTACGTAGACCAGGGAGTAAATCAGCACCTGGTTATATTTATTGGTGGAATCGACCGTGTAGTGGATGACGAAAAAGGGGATAAAGGCAAAGGCCAGAGCCTGCCCGGCCAAGCGCGGCAGCCATTCGATCCCCAGGAAGCGCGGAACCATGAATGTCGTTGCCAGGATGATCAGGAGGGCGATGATGGTATCCCCCCGGCCGGTGGTGAAAAATCGCCTTTGTACATAGATGTTTCTTGCCACGGTTGTTACCTCCCTATTTATTCCAAGGTGGCTTCGGCTTCGCTCAGGATGGCGGTAGTCATCACATACTATTCTACATTTTTCCCCGCGCCTTTTCCAATTGTTCTACTTGCCACTGAAGTAGTGGTAACTTACATTTAAGGTATCAGCATTTATGGGACTCAAGAAGAGATGGTCCGGAAAAAGGTTGATGAATACCGCATTCGCATTCTTGAATATGGCATCGAAGTGGAAAAAATAAGGTCGGCCTGGCTCCAAGACATGCTGGCTGAGCTTGGTGAAGGCGAATAAACGGAAGGCGAGGAGCGATTATATGGACAATATGCAGATCATGAAAGGGAAAATGCTGCAGGCCGGGTATATCTGTGACGACAAGGTCGCCACCGTTCTTTACCTGGCCGGAGCCATGCAAAAACCGATCCTGGTGGAGGGGCCGGCCGGGGTAGGGAAAACCGCCATTGCTCAGGCTTTTAGCCTGGTGACTGAACTGCCGTTGATCCGTCTCCAGTGTTACGAGGGTTTGGATGAGGCCAAGGCGCTGTATGAATGGAACTACAAGCGTCAACTGCTGCATATCCAGGCCGTGTCGAACAAGAACCTGAGCGTACAACAGATCGAAGAGGATATCTTTTTAGATAATTTCCTTCTCACCCGGCCCCTGCTCAAGAGTATTACCAGTGATTCGCCGACGGTATTGCTGATAGATGAGATAGACAAAGTGGATTTCGAATTCGAAGCCATGCTGCTGGAGCTGCTGTCCGAGTTCCAGATCACCATCCCCGAGATTGGAACGGTACGAGCCCGGCATCAGCCCTTTGTATTTCTGACTTCCAATGCCACCCGCGAGCTTTCCGAAGCGCTGAAAAGGCGATGCCTGTATCTCTACCTTGATTTCCCCCCTAAAGAAATGGAGCAGCAGATCCTGATGCTCAAAATACCCAACCTCCCCCCGAGTTTGGCCGAGAAGGTGGCCCAAGTAGTTCGGCAGCTGCGCCGGCTGGAATTGAAGAAACCACCCAGCATCGCCGAGAGTATTGACTGGGCCGCCGCGTTGCTGTGGCTGGGCAAAGAAGATCTGGATGTGGAAACCACTCTGCAAACCCTGACCACGGTGGTGAAATACCGCGAGGACCAGGAGAAACTGGAACGGATAATCTACCGCGACCGCGACCTCAATTTCCGGACCTGAACGCCACGCCGCAAGGAGGGGTAAGATGTCGGTATTGCAATATTTACAGGCCTTTTTTGCTGATCTGCGGGAGCAGGACATTCCAGTCACCACCAGCCAGGTAAGGGATTGCTGCCAGGGCCTGCTGCTGATCGATTGGTCCAACCGGGATTACTTCTATTCAACCTTTTTCAGCACCCTGGTGAAGGATTACAGCTATCAAAAGGCCTTCGACGAGGTTTTCAACCGCTTTTTTAAAGAATATCTCCGTCCTGAAAACCGGCAACATTTCCGGTTTGTGCAAGCTAATAAAAACTCTCGTCCCCAGGAAGAGACGGCGGTCAGTGATTACGATATCGGCATGGGCAACCCCATGGGCAAAGGCGGCACCGCCCAGGCCCCTGGCGGTAAGAAAAATCCCCTGCAACAGGATTTCGGGCGCATCAGCGCTGAGGAACTGGCCGGCATCGAGGCCATGGTACCTCTGCTGGCTCGGCGCCTGGCGGCCAAGTTTGTCAAGAAAAGAAAGCGCAATGACCAGAACCGCTTGGATTTTCGGCGTACTATCCGCAGCAGCCTGTCCACCGGGGGGATTCCCCTGAACCTGTTTACGACCCGCAAATACCGAGAGAAACCGGTGATCCTGATCCTTTGCGACGTTTCCGGGTCGGTCATGAACTTCAGCTGTATCGCCCTGGCCTTGATCGCCTCCCTGGAGAGATTTTTTCAGCATATCGAATCCTATGCATTCATCGACGAAGTGTCGGACATCACCGGACTGCTCCTGTCCGGCAATCCTTTTAATTTCCGGGCCCATGTACTGCGCAATGCCCAAGTGGTAGGGGTGACCGGATATACCAACTATGGCCACACCCTGGAGGAATTTCACAAGCGTTTCCGCCACCGCATAAATCGCAAGACCAGCGTGCTGATATTCGGGGATGCCCGCAACAACTGGCAGGAACATGGGAAATGGGCGCTAAAGGACATCAAAAGCCAGGCCAAAAAGGTATACTGGTTCAATCCGGAACCCATGTCCCGGTGGAATACCGGGGATAGCATCATCAACGACTATGTGCCCTATTGTGACAGGGTTTTTGCCTGTCCAAACCTGGCGGAGCTGGAAAAATCGCTGGCCAAGATTTAGGGGGTAAGGATTAGTTATCAAGGGAGGGATTATAAGTGAGCAAATATCATGGGGATCGCCTGCCGCCGGTGCTGTATGAGTTCTTTGCCGCCGATACCATGGTGGGGGTGGTATCGACCGTCGATGAAGACGGTTTTCCCCGCGGGGCGCCCATGTCCCAGTTCTATGCGCCCGGGGATCGGGTGATGTTGATGGCCGCCCAGAACAAATCGGCTACTTATGCAAATGTGGTTCGTTCCGGGAGGATCGCGCTGACCTTTATGGGCGCCAATAATCTGGTTTTCACCATACAGGGGACAGCCCGGGTGTTTAAGGAATCGATGCAATCCAATCCCCACCTTGGCATCCTAGTGGTGGCTATACAAGAGGTCAACAGCAACGAAGCCTGTGACGTGGTGGTAACGGGGGGCATCAGCACCCAGTTTGTCAGCGAGCGCTGGCAGCAATTGCTGGAAACCTGGCTGGCCGAACTGCGCAGTTATACCCTGGACGATGTTATGGCGTTGTGAGCCCTGATCGAAAAGAAGATTGCTGGTGAGGCAAAAGGACCGTCCCCCGGGCCTTATTTAGGCGCGGATAGAAACCGGGGTGCCGGTGGGGATGTTTCGGTACAGCCACTGGGCATCCTCGGTGGCCAGCCGCACACATCCATGGGAGGCCGGCGTCCCCAACTTGGCCGCTTCCACATCAATGACCG
>JAAYJY010000227.1 GCA_012522705.1 Syntrophomonadaceae bacterium
ACCTATAGCCAGTAAAGTGGCCCAACCGGACCTGATGCCCCCCGCGACCAGAAAACCATATCCGGCCTTGACGCAGATGCCCATCAGCAGAGTTATGAAGCCCAGCTTGAGCATCCTTCCCACTTCATAATTAACCCCAGTATTAGTTTTCAAAGAATGTATGTTCATAAGGGACCCAATCGTGAAGGCTGCTAAAGTCCCCAGGGCCGCGCCCTTGATATTGAGCATGGGTATGGCGGTGAGAGTATAGTTGAAACCAGTCTTCAAGACACCAGTCAAAATCAGATGACGCCTGGCTATCTCCGGGCGCCCTATTCCCTGTAGCCCAGCACTGCTGAGCTGAAAGGCCGCCAAGGCAATAGTCGAGAAAGCGAGCACCTCAAGTGGTATGCCGGCTTCTGGGGTGGCATAAAGCAGGTCACATATCTGCCAGGCTAGAACATACAAGCCAGCGGCACAGGGAAACGAAATCAGCATTCCTGCCCGTAATCCATAGTTAATGCGATTATTGAGCAGAAGGCGGTCATTTTGAGCCAGAGCCTCGCTTATCGCCGGCACCATGCTGGTAGCAATACTGATAGTGAATATCGTCGGCAAGCTAATTAGCACCGCAGCCATCCCTGACAACTGACCGTACAGCTCTGTAGCTTGAGAGGTAGTATACTGAATGGCCATTAAGCGTCCCGGTACAATTATGGCGTCAAGAACCGCAACCAGAGGAAGGACCACCGCCCCAAAGGACACCGGTATCGCCAGCCGGACCAGTTCCTTTGCCATCGGCCAGGATCCTTCCCCACTGTACAAAAGCTGCCCCGGCCTGTGTTCCTCCGCCTGGTTGAATTTGCAGTAAAAAACAGTCAGCACCGCCAGCGATACTATTCCGCCCACTACTGCACCAAATGTAGCACCGGCGGCAGCGTATTCAAGACCTTTTGGAAACAGTATAAAAGCGAGGATAATAACTGCCGTCACCCGGAAGAGCTGCTCGAGAACCTGGGAAACCGCAGTGGGGATCATCCACTGGTATCCCTGGAAATAACCACGAAAAACCGACATCAAAGCGGAAAAAAAGATTGCGGGGGCTACTGCCAGAATGGGATAATATGCTCTCGGTTCATGTAAAACCGTAACAGCCAGGAAACGGGCGCTTTTCATAACTAGCAGGGTCAAGAGCGTTCCAAATATGAGCATCATAACTAAAGAAAATCGGAATATTTTCTTGCTGTCGCCCCTATAACCCTGGGTCTCCTTGCGGGAGACAATAACACTTATAGCCACGGGTATGCCAGCGGTAGCCAAAGCCAGAATGGCGGTATATATGGGGTAGGCCATCTGGTAGAGGCCCATCCCTTCGCCCCCCAACAAACGGGCCAGGGGAATGCGATAGAGGGCTCCAAGAATTTTGCTCAGCGCTCCGGCTACGCTTAATACCAGAGCGCCGCGCAGGAAGTTCCCCGTTCTATCCATAAAATACCTCCCCATTTAACGAGGTTAATTATACCACAATGTCCTCCGTTCCAAGGGCCAATTTGCCCGTCAGACAGCGCCAACTACCTGTCTTGAGCCGCCGGGCGTTCCGAAAGAGCAAAAAAAGACGATCTTATAAGCTATAAGACCGCCTTAGCCATACAATCCTTTATTGTTCCATCTGTTTGGCCAGGAAACCTGCGGCTGTTTCAGCCAGCTTTACCTCCATTTCTCCCATTTTGGCACTTGCTTCTTTGGTCACGATGATTACCGCTCCGATCGGATCACCCTGGGTTACGATCGGTGCCACCACCTGTGACTTGATGGTATACTCCCGGTCGTCACTCTGGATGATATGCATGTTCTCATCATCACTTTTCTCCAAATCATTGATTATAATGGTATTGCGCTCATCCAAAGCACGCTCTAACAACTTGCCGACCGGTTTGCTCAGAAACTCTTTTTTGTTGCCGCCTGCAATCGCTATTATGACATCGCGGTCGGAAATCATCGAGATATGGCCGGTTGTCTCATGCAATGATTCTGCATATTCCTTGGCAAAATCACCTAGCTCAGCGATAGGAGAATATTTCTTAAGAATGACTTCACCTTCACGGTCAACAAAAATCTCCAGGGGATCCCCTTCGCGTATGCGCAGCGTCCTTCTGATTTCCTTGGGTATTACAACCCGCCCTAAGTCGTCGATGCGGCGAACAATCCCTGTTGCTTTCATACTCAGCTGTCCCTCCTTTTAAATCTATTTAAAGAATTGTTGTTTTATTTCTCAGTGATAGTATATAACTCAAAATATCCTTTTATTCACTTTTTGGCACGGTCCTGTTAAATAAATAAAAATCCACATAATAATTGACAGCTATGGTGAAAATACCATCGTATGAAATTTGGAGGCGGCCGCTGCATGAATCAGATCAGTAATGTGCAAGTATTCTGCTTGCTTCAGGCATCTACAGCACCGTTGGCTTTTCTTTTTGTCCCAATGGTTGCGATATATAGCGCTCGCAACGGTGCATGGCTGGCTTTTTTAATATCCGTCCTGCCTACAGCGTTGCTGGCATATTTGTACTTACATATCATGAGAAAGTCCTCTCGTCCCTTCCCTGCCTCCCTCGAAGAGCATCTAGGCAAGATATTGGGGAAATTGATAGGTTTTTTATATATTCTGGTATTTTTGTTTACAACAGTTCTTGCCATCTCATATTTCACCACTCTTATCAGCAGCAGTATTGTTCCCGATACCCCTTTAAGTATTTATATAAGTCTGATGTTGCTGGTAACATACTCAGCTTTGAAGTCAGGTATGGAAAACATGGCCAGGGTAATCGAGATAGTGTTTATCCTTGCTTTCCTGCCCATGTTAGTCTTATTGGTCACGAGCTTGCTGCAATCCCCTGATATTGGCGCGCTCTTTCCAATTATTCAGACCTCGTATTGGGACCTAATGAATGCCATGCTATATAGTTTTTGTATTTCCGGTGAGCTCATGGCTATTCTGACTTTCGCCCATTTTTCCAATGATAGGTCTAAAATCGCTACTCCCCTTAAATGGGTAGTGGCTTTGTACGCTATAATGATTACCCTGGTCACGACGGGTGTTCTCATGAATTTTGGGCCGGATTATGCCAATCATATTTCATTCCCCATCCTAAAGCTGATTCGTTCTATCAAGGTAGGGGACTTTATCCAGAACATCGACATCATCTTTATCAGCATATTTATAATGGTGATATTTTCGTCGGTTTGTGTTAAATGGTTCCTGACCTGTTTCTCTATCCAGCAGGTCTTTGGACTGCGCGATTATCGTTTTCTGGCTGCGCCTACAGCAGTGTTGATTGGTGTCGCCTCTCTGATGACCGGTAAAAACATTATCGTTATCCAGACCATAGTCCATACAATGCTGCCGTTTATCTACAGCATATTCTTTATAATAATTCCCTGTCTGTTGTGGTTGGTGGTGATTTTCAAACCGGTTTCCAAGAAAAATCCCATAGAGGCTCCCCCTGCCTAAATCATGATATCCAGCAAAGTGGTGATGAAATCATGGGTTACAAGAGAAACAAACTAAAACCGGGGTCGACTCCTGAAGTGCGGGAGATTATAGCCAAACCCTTATCCGATAAACTGGAGCAGAATTCTGCTGATCTGCATCTCTTGCTAGCGAATTGTTCGGATGCGGTATTCAAAGAGTTTACCTTTGGCCCTGACAGCGAATATAGCGGTCTGGTGTTATTTTTCGATGGACTGGTGGACAAAAACGAAATAGAATTTCACATATTAAAACCGCTGATCTCCGAATTAACAACACATTGCGCCCAATTCGACCTAGACCATCAGAATGCCCTGCAGCAGATCCAGCATAATGTGGTATCGATGGCGGAAATTAAATCGATAGAAACACTGGAACAGGTCTGCCATCATATTGCATCCGGTGATACCGTTTTGCTGATTGATGGAGCCAAGCAGGGATTGGCGGCCGGCACCCGCGCCTGGGAAGGTCGTTCGGTAGAAAAACCGGAAAACGAAGTAGTTGTTCGGGGCCCAAAGGAGGCTTTTACTGAAACCCTACGCTTCAATACCGCTTTGCTGAGGCGCCGTATCAAGAGTACCAATTTCAAAATTGAGAGTATGGTGCTGGGCCGGATAACCAAAACTGATGTGGTCATATGTTATATAGATGGAATCGCCGCACCGGAACTGGTAGCCAATGTCAAGAAAAAGCTAGTCGCCATAGATATCGACGGGGTATTAGATACTGGATATCTGGAGGAATTCCTGGAAGACAATCACTATACAATCTTTCCCCAGGTCGAATATACTGAGAAGCCTGACCGAGCCTGCGGTCATTTGCTGGAAGGCCAGGTTTGTATCATGGCCGATGGTTCACCCATAGCACTGATTCTGCCTACCACCTTCCCCCGGTTTTGGGTGTCTTCCGAGGACTACTACGAACGCGCCATACCCTCTTCATTGATCAGAATTCTGCGTTTTTCTTCTATGTTGATAGCATTGCTCTTGCCCTCCCTGTTTGTGGCCACCATCACCTATCACCAAGAAATGATACCTCCTGACTTGTACCTGACTATCGCCGCCACCCGTGAAGGGGTACCCTTCCCGGCGTTTGTGGAGGCCTTGCTCCTGGAGATAACCTTCGAATTGTTAAGGGAAGCCGGGGTTCGTCTGCCGCATGCCATAGGTCCAGCCATCAGCATTGTGGGGGCATTGATAATTGGTGACGCTGCTGTGAAAGCTGGTCTGGTTTCGACACCCATGGTGGTTGTGGTAGCTTTCACCGGCATCGCTTCGTTCATAGTCCCATCCTATAACGCGGGCATAGCCGTTCGCATAGCCCGTTTTGGTTTCCTGTTTGCAGGCGGCCTTATGGGCTTATTTGGGATTATGATCCTGTTGCTGCTCCTGCTTATTCATATGACATCCCTACGCTCCTTCGGTTTGCCTTATCTGTCTCCATTGGCTCCCTTCAATAAACGGGCGCTGACGGACATAATAGTACGTCGTCCTTGGTATATGACCTTCTTACGACCGACGATGAAAGGAATGGAAAATGAAATCCATCAAAAAAGCACCGATGTGCCGCAAGAATAGATGGAGACGATTAACCGTTCTTGCCTTACTGCCGGTTTTGTTGTTTAACAGTGGATGCTGGAACCAGGTCGAAGTGGTAAACACGGTTGAGGCGGTGGGTATGTTCTTTGACATCGAAAACGGACAGCCTCTTCTGGGCCTGCAGCTGGCCGAACCAGCTAGCAGTCAATCGGGCACTCAACCCAAAAAGCCGATCAATGTTTATTCGGCGGGCGCCACATTTAGCGAAGCGGCACGGAGAGTAATGCTTGACGTGCCCAGGTTGCCAATGTGGTCACATGTAGGGGTCATGTTGATGGGGATCGAACTGACCCAAACCGATCTGGCCATGATCGCTGATTTTCTGGCCCGCAATCGCAATGTGCGTAAAACTTCCTTTTTATTTGTAGCTGAGGGTAACAGTAAAGATTTTCTGGAGGCTGAACTTCCCATCGAGACCTATCCAATCCTGGGTTTACGAAAACTGATTCGCATCCAGGAACAGCAAACCGGTATATATAAACCCGTGACCGTGGATGATTTTTTACAGGCATTGGCTGAACCCGGTGTGGAACCAACTGCACCCCAAGTTGTCGTTAACGAGGTTGATGGGAAAAAGGTTTTGGGGCTGCATGGAACAGCGGTTTTCCGCGAACGTCGACAGGTGGGGATGCTAGATGAGCAGGAAAGCATGGGATTCCGATTAATGAACCCAGGTATGGTCACCGGTGGACTTTTCACCTTTCCCCCGCCCGGCGAAGAAGCGCAAAACAAGTACATAAGCATCGAGTTGACCAGGTCCCTGGCTAAGGTTAAGCCTCAAATTGAGGGAAACCACCTCAAGAAGATAAATATCAACATCGATGCGGAAGGAAACTTCTATGAGCAAAATTTTGCGGGGAACATGATATCTCTGGAGAATATCGGCAAGATAGAGGCGGCGACTGATGAAGAGATGCAGAAAAGGGTTATGGCCGCGGTTGGCAAGGCTCAGAGTTTGCAAAGCGATATCTTTGGTTGGGGGAGAATGATACGGCAACAAGACCCTTCATTATGGGCAAATCTCGCGGGTGATTGGCCCTTGGTCTTTAGTGGTTTGGAAGTAGAGGTTACGGTCAACTTCGCCATAAGAAGGACCTATTTATTGGACCAATCCTTTGAATACCTGGAATAGTGAGGTGTGCAAATGTTTTTCGCTTTTCTGATTGCCTATTTACTCATACTGGCTATTGAACTCCCGCCCTTGATCAGGAACCGCTGGTACAAGGAAATGGCAGTTTTCGGTGTCCTCTTTCTGTGTAGTGTCTATATGGGAATGGTGCAGTTCTATCACTGGCCCTTTTTCAATCCCTGGGACCATCTGCTCCCCCTTTTGCCACCCTACCATAGCTAGATTACTTTGTTACTTTGCTCTATTGAATAAAGGCCAGCGCATCCTGCAAAAACTGCAGATTATCGCCCTTATCCATGAGCAAGGTTAGTGTATAGGGATTTACTTTCTTGACTTTCCGGCTGTCGGGGCTCTTATAATCGTCTGGCAAACGGTGGGCTAACTGGATCTC
>JAAYJY010000228.1 GCA_012522705.1 Syntrophomonadaceae bacterium
GGTTCTCAGTGCTGGCGGATAACCAGCGGTTTAAAAACATCATCGCTCGGCTGCAAAGCAATTGCAGCCCAGAATAGGGAGGTAAGGCAATCATGGAGCAGGATAGGACGATGGTAAGAAAACGGCTGATCTGGTTTGTAACCCTGACTTTCGTGATTACCTGGCTTATTTTCGGGCAGATACCCCTGCGGGGGTTGACCTATGGAACCGGGGTGACCATTTATATTGTGATGGCTGGAATGTTCGTCCCCGCCCTGTGCAACATACTGACGCGGTTAATAACCAGGGAGGGATTTAGCAACATGATGCTAGGCCCCAATTTCAAAGGACACATCAAAGATTATCTGCTGATCTTCTTCGGACCCACCGCCCTGTTGTTATTGAGCGTGGCAGTCTATTTCCTGATCATGCCCGGCATGTTTGATCCCCAGTTCACTGTGTTACAAGAGCCCGCCGCCCGGACGGGCGTGCTTACCGCCCAGACCCTGTTCCTGGTGACCCTGCTTCAGG
Organism: Syntrophomonadaceae bacterium; assembly: GCA_012522705.1. Lineage (GTDB taxonomy): Bacteria > Bacillota > Syntrophomonadia > Syntrophomonadales > Syntrophomonadaceae > PHAA01. Next base: position 511 of record JAAYJY010000228.1, read on the forward strand.
TAGTCATTATCGGCCCGATCATAAATATTATCCCCACCCTGGGGGAAGAACTGGGCTGGCGCGCCTATCTGCTGCCCAAGCTGCGTCTGCTGCTATCCGACCGGTGGGCCCTGGTGGTGACCGGCATCATATGGGGCTTGTGGCATGCGCCGGTTATCGCCATGGGGCATAATTACGGCACCGATTATATGGGTTATCCATGGCTGGGGATCTTGATGATGGTTGGATTCTGCGTGTGGCTGGGGATTATCGAAGGATATGCGACCATCAAAATGAACAGCGTCTTCCCGGCCGCCATGATCCATTCCACCATAAACGCTGGGGCGGGGCTGGCTATTCTCATGGCCAAAAACGGCTCAAATCCGCTCCTGGGCCCGGCGATTACCGGCCTCATCGGGGGACTGCCCTTCATAGTCGTGGCCGTGATATTGCTGAAAAAGGCTGGTGACAACCAAGGCACGGGGACGGTTCTTTTGCCTTAAATCGTGAGGCGGTTTGACCAGTCTGAGCGTTGTCCTGACCGGGTCTCAAGGTCAGATTTCTGCTGCCTACATTGAAAATAGGTTGCGTGTACCGGTTACGTAACGTGTTGTCTAATATTTTTGGCAAGGGGTTTCGGCATGGAAGAAGTGCATAAGAAAGCATATAATTTAGGGACAATGTTGTCATTTACCAATAAATCTGCGCCTGACCGAGAAAATAACGATACCCAAGGCAGTATTCGAAGGCCAAGTGGTCGATAATCTACGGAGATTACCGGGATTCTCCCTGCCTTGCGCTGGTGGTGCGGCGTTCACCTGCTGAAAAAGGCAATCCAGGAGGAAGCTTGATATGGGAAAGAATCATGCACACGAGCATGCTCACGGTCATGCTCACGGTCATACACATAGCGCCAACAAAAAAACGTTACTGATAAGCTTCATAATTATCGCAGGATACATGGTCATCGAGGTGATCGGAGGCCTCATAACCAACAGCCTGGCTTTGTTATCCGATGCTGGCCATATGTTAAGTGATGCCATATCGCTGGGGATCGCCCTTATGGCTTTTAGAGTGGGGGAAAAAGCTGCTGACTATAGCAAAACGTATGGATACCGACGCTTTGAAATATTGGCGGCGGTTCTCAATGGAGCAACACTTGTATTGATTGCGTTCTTCATTTTCTATGAAGCGATTCAGCGTTTTCAGAATCCACCGCAAATCGCTTCGACTGGAATGTTGATCGTGGCGTCGGTTGGCTTATTGGTCAATATGCTGGTAGCGTGGATCATGATGCGCGGCGGGGATGTAGAAGAGAATTTGAACATGCGCGGAGCATATTTGCATGTGATCAGCGACATGCTTGGTTCTGTTGGCGCCATTAGCGCTGCCCTGCTGATCATGTTCCTGGATTGGGGTTGGGCGGATCCACTCGCCAGTGTCATCGTGGCCGTACTTATCTTACGCAGCGGATACCAAGTTAGCAAATCCGGACTCCACGTCCTGATGGAAGGGACACCGCAAAATGTGGATATGGATCACATAATTCAAACAATCCAAGATACCGAAGGCATTGAAAGCGTTCACGATTTGCATGTTTGGTCCATCACCAGCGGATTGCATGCGCTGTCCTGCCATGCAGTTGTCTGTGATCAGATGTCCATCGCGGAAAGCGAATGTATTCTCCAACAAATCGAGCATGAGCTTGAACATCAGAACATCCACCATGTAACGATTCAAATGGAAACATGTTCCCATCTTCATGACGATTCCATCCTGTGTAGTCCGAAGGCCAGTAACATATAGGTCTCCCATGGAGGCGGGTCCCTCCGGGTTCTTCGGGCTGCTTTAAAATATTTTGGCTGGTTGTTGACAAAAGGGTAATATGTTGCGTATGCTGATAGCGTAACATGTTACCTGAATTTTTGTGACAGGGGTGCTGGCCGTGAATGAGTTGGAAAAGAAAGCATACATCTTCGGGACAATGTTTTCATTGTCCAACAAATTGCAGGCGACCGGGGACCAATTTGATGCCAATATCACAATCAAGCAGTGGTTGCTCCTGGTAGGTATTGCGACGTTTAAAGAACCGCCCACCATAAGTGAAGTGGCCAACTATGTTGGTTATTCGCGCCAAAACGCCAAGCGGATGGCGGCCGCCCTGCAGGAACGGGGCTTTGTGACCATAACCAAAGATAACAACGATGCCCGGGCTTTACGAATTACCCGTACCCCAAAGTGTATGGAATACTTCGCCGGGCGGGGTCAGAGGGAATTGGAATTCCTGGCGGAGATCTTTGACGGGTTTGATGCTGAATTGACCGATGGGCTTTACCAGGGCTTGTCCCGGCTGGAAAAAAATGTTGAGAAGATGGCAGATAAGGCAATCGACAGCTGAGGAGGTAACTGTGTCATCGAGATCAGACCCAATCAGACCTTGGGATATTGGGACACCACAGCTAAGGGTTCACGGGAAAGGTGTTTGGATAATGGCGCCCCAATCAAGCGGATCGTTTGAGGAGTTGAGTTTACATGAAAAGAGGTAGAGGGTTCATGGGTTGGATTTTAGCGGTGGCGGCCTTATTGATTGCCGGTATACTCATATGGTTGGCGGTGCCTTATTCCCCGGCCCGAGCCGAGTTTGCCAGACTGACCGCCTATCAAACAGGCAAAACGGCCACCCCAGCCGGGATCATCACTCCCGAGGATGTTGCCCATCTGCCCCGGCCAGTGCAGAAGCACTTTCAATATTGCGGGTATATCGGTAAAGCCAAAATGTCGAACATGAGCATCCATTTCAACGATGTTGATTTTGTCTTAACCCCCGGCAAACCCAAGCTGGAAATCAAATACACCCAGTACAACTCTGTAGATGAACCGGAAAGGATCGCGTATATTGACACCAGCTTATATGGCATCCCTTTCGAAGGCATCGATGCCTACCAGAATGGGGCGGGGTCAATGAAAGGGGTCATCGCCAAGGCGATTACTCTGTTTGACCAAAGAGGTGCGGCGATGGATCGGGCCAGCCTGGTCACCTTTCTGTCGGAAAGTTTATTCCTGCCCACCGCGGCCCTGCAAGACTATATCAGCTGGCAGGAGATCGACGAGACCGAGGCCCGGGCGGTGATAAATTATTACGGAATATCGGCCAGTGGGATCTTTACCTTTGGCGATGATGGGGCCATGGTCAGCTTCACTACCGATGACCGGGAAAATACCGATACCCAGGGCAATACCCAGAAGGCCAAGTGGTCGGCCATCTGCGCAGATTATCGAGAGGTGGATGGGATCAGGTTTCCGTCCAATCTGAAGGCCGTCTGGCATTTTGAAACCGGCGACCTGGAATATTTCGATGGCCGCGACATAACCGTAAGATACGATGTTTCCTAGGGAGAAATTGCAGCGGCGGTGGAAACGGATGCGATTAACGGGTTTCGCCAAGGTCATGACCGGCACGGATCCAAACGGTTAAATTGAAATGGGGGGGAGGTATAAATGCTGGTGGCGCAATGGAAAGGTGTGAATTAAAATTTTGGAGGGGAGATGGCCTAATGAAGAGGGCGTCAAGAGGTACTGTAGCGGTTTTGATGATCGGCTTGTGGGTGCTGATACTGGGCGGATGCGCAAATTCAGCTCAACTACCTGATAAGAACGATGTAAATTCGTCGGTTGTTTATGCCCCGCCCAACCCTGATAACGACGCTGCTCCGGCTGTCAGCCCGGAGGCCTTTTTTGACCAGGCGATGGGCGCCAAAATGGAGCAAAATCATATCCCCAATGCTGTCGTGGCAGTCGTCCAAGACGGTCGGATCATATATAAGAAGGGATTCGGCCGAGCCGACA
>JAAYJY010000229.1 GCA_012522705.1 Syntrophomonadaceae bacterium
CATGGACAGAGTTCGCAGCGGCAGCGTCTCCACTCTGGTAGCTACGGATCTGGCTGCTCGCGGATTGGACGTAGAGATGGTCAGCCATGTCTTCAATTACGACATCCCCGAGGATCCAGACAGCTATGTACACCGGATCGGCCGCACCGGCCGGGCGGGAAGAGACGGGGTGGCCATCTCCCTGGTAGAACCGAGCCAGATCCGGTTGCTGAGGATCATAGAGCGCCACATCGGCAAAAAGATAAAACACCAGATACTCCCCTCCATGCAGGTAGCCATCGAACGCCGCCAGCAGATGTTGCTAAATCGCCTGCTGGAGGCATCTGAGCAGGAATCGGGATTATACCAGGATATGGCGGCCGAGCTGCTGCAGAACTACGATGCCAAGGTCCTGCTGTCCGCCGCTCTCAAATTGATGGCTAGCGACTGCCCGGAATTGGAGACCGCTGAGGTAGAGAGCATCAGGCCCGGTACGGCCCACGTGGAGCTGCCTATGGGCCGGTTCCAGGGGGTGCATCCGCGTCGCCTGGTGGAATTCTTGACCACCCATACCAGCATATCATCGCGCCAGGTGGGCGATATAGATATCCAAGGGAACAGTACCCTGGTGGAGATCCCCATGGATTACGTAGACCAAGTCTACGCGGCTTTGGGTCAGTATGAAAGCAAGATCAGGGCCAGCAAGCGCCAGCGCATATCCACTGGACGGAGCTCCGCGGGGAGGCAGGCCAGTCATTTATAAGGACGTTTAGACAGGCCGGGTCCAGGCCTGGTTCAGGATCGGACGGATGGAAAAAGAAATGCAAGCCAGGAAAGACCTATGCTTTCCTGGCTTGATTGATTTTTACGCTTGGCTGACTTGGTTTTTAACGTTTTGGATCTCCGACTGGGGAGCCTGGCTGGCCGGCTGGTAAAAACCTTTTTGCTCGGCCACCTGACAGAGCTGGAACTGGAATTGTTCATCGCCGTTCCTTATCTGCTGGATGGTCTGCCGCAGCTGGGGATTGGAAGTCTGGGTGATCACACTGGCATAGTTGCTCAGGCTGCCATTGAGCATCGACAGGATGTCATTGACCATTTCTTTGTCTTGAATCTGCATTTAGTTTTCCTCCTCTATCCTAAAAAGGACAATAATTTGTTGCGGGTATCAGCAGCCGATTGAGCCGACTGTTCGAACATCTGGCGTACCTGGGAGTCGCTGGTCTGGCTGGCATAGAACCGCAGCTTCTTTTCTGCGGTAGCATGTCCGCTGATGAGATGTCTGAGGTTTTGCAGTTCCACTTGACTTATGTTCACCTGGATGTCCTCCTTTCATTTTTAGTGTCTTGGTCCATTAATAGGATGCCTGGAAAACAAAAATGTATACCTCCAGGGCAGCCGATAATGGGACCAGATCACTGAAAGGGGAGGCTAACCGATCATTATCTTGCCTTCGGGATAGCGGATCAAAGGCCGGGTGCGGTTGTGGGCCAGGGCGAACCCCAAAGTAAGGGGACCGACCCGCCCCAGGAACATGGTGATTATCACCAGGATTTGTTCAAGGGGGGTGTGGGAAGGGGTCAGGCCCAGGCTCAAGCCGACCGTACCGAGCGCGGAGGTCATCTCGAACATCACGGGCAGGAAATCCTGTTGATGGGAGAGGATAAACAGAAAAGACATGGTTATCAGGGTAACGACGTACATCAGCACGATGGTCAGGGCCATGAACATATCGCTGTCGGGGATGCGGCGCTCGAAGATCTCACTGTCCCGTTTGCCCCTTAGTCTGCTGAGGATGGCTATCCACAACAGCGCAAAGGTCGAGGTCTTGATGCCTCCGGCGGTAGAGCCGGGCGACCCGCCGATGAACATCAGCATTATCATCAACATATGGGAGGAGAGGAAGAAAGAATTTATGTCGAGGGTTACAAATCCAGCCGTGCGGGCCGAAGCAGTCTGGAAATAAGCCGCCATTACTTTTCCCCATAGAGGCAGACCCTGCAGGGCATGTTGGTACTCAGTGATCAAGATGATGGCGGTACCGCCCAAAATCAAGATGGCAGTGGTGATCAGGACCACCTTGGAGTGCAATGACAGGATGCGGTCCTGCCGGTAGCGAAACAATTCGTACAGGACCATAAAACCCAGACCACCAGCGATCAACAGGGTAGATAGGGTGAGGTTGACGGTAACGTCGGTGGTGAAGGCGGTCAGACTGCGGAAATTGCCGAACAGATCGAAGCCGGCATTGTTGAAGGCGGAGATGGAATGAAACAGACCGAACCAGAGCGCCTTGGCGGCCCCGTAGGTGGGTGTCCAATGAATGGCCAGGATCAGGGCGGCCAAGGCTTCGATGGTGAAGGTGGTCAGCAATAGATAGCGAAAGATCTTTACTACCCCGCCCACGGTGGAATAATTCATGGCTTGCTGCATCGCCAGCCGTTGCCGCAGTTGGATCTTCCAACCGAACAGAAAAGCGAAAAAGGTGGCAAAGGACATCACTCCCAGACCACCGACCTGGACTAAAAGCATTATGATTATATGACCGAAGGTGGTCCAGTGGGTAGCGGTGTCGACCGTTACCAGTCCGGTTATGCAAGTGGCCGAAGTGGCGGTAAAAAGAGCGGTCATAATATCGGCCTGTCCATCCCGGACTGCCCAGGGCGTAGCAAGAAGCAGGGTGCCGACCAGGATGATGGCGGCGAAACTGGCCACTAGTAATCGTGAAGGACTCATCCGCGCTATGGCAATCACACCATCCTTTGCCGATCAATCGATATCTGACAGGTCGTCCAGATCCTGATTATGCCCCAGCACCACCAAGATGTCGCCGTTGATAAGGTTTTGGTCGGGTCCCGGGACTACAATAATCTCATCACCGCGCCGGATGGCCAGGACGGTCACATTCATTCTGGGCCGCACCCCAATCTGGCGCAGGTTTTTGTTAATAAAGCTCCTGGGGATGGATATTTCGATAATGCTGTAGTCGGAGGACAGGGTGATCTGCTCCAGGAAGTTCTGGGAAGCCAGAGTACGAGCCAATTTGATGGCCATGTCCCTTTCCGGGTAGATGACCATATCAGCGCCGATCTTTTCCAATACCTTGCCATGCAGGGCGTTGCCGGCCTTGGCCACCACTTTCTTCACTCCCAGTTCTTTCATCAGGATGGTGGTAAAGATGTTGGATTGGATATTCTCTCCTATAGCCACGATAACGGCATCGAAGTTCTTGATGCCGAGGGACTTTAGGACCGATTCTTCCATGGCATCGGCCTGCACCGCATGGGTGGCGTACTCCATCGCCTCCTGGACCAGGTCAGCATCCACATCCACCGCTAAGACCTCATATCCCATCCGTACCAACTCTTTGATCAGGCTTTCGCCGAATCTGCCTATACCCAGTACTGCAAACTGCTTGGGTTTCACTCTAATTTCCTCCCAATATATAGCTGAGCCTCTTTTGCGTATTCTACCCTGGATATTAACTAATGACCCAAGCGGACAGTTCACTCCCGCCTGCAATGCTCGTCACTTTGGAGGCGCAACAGTTATTATCTTCGATCAGACCAACATGCTGTAGGTAAATTATATAATTTACTCGCGCTTTTAGGGCTTTTGATTACAAGTGATAAGCAAGCAGCCCGGTTGCATTTAAACAGTCAGCAGTGGTTTTGTTTTTTCACCGTTACTTATCGGCTTAATAAAACCCTGCCATTGAGGAAAATTATAAACGATTCTTTTTGTAAAGGGGGATAAATAGATGGCA
>JAAYJY010000230.1 GCA_012522705.1 Syntrophomonadaceae bacterium
ATACTTCCCACTCCGGATTAGCGACTACCGGCCCATGATCGATTTTCACCACTCCGGCGATGATCTGCATCTCCCGGTCGACTATCCGGACAAATTCGGAAAGGTCGCCGTACATCTGCTGCATGAGCAGGTTTTCCTCGAACACATCCTCCTGGTATTTATACTTGGCTGGTACACTATACTGGCTGTCCCAGATGGTCTGAGCCATTTTGCGGGGGTCTATCTGGTCTCGTTCTGCAAAGGTGAAATACATGGGCATCTCCCGTTCATGGCGGATGAAGTCCACGATCGCTTCCAGATCTTTTTTCCGGGGCAATGGATCAGTTGTATCAGCAAAGAACTTCTCTATAACTTCTTCATAACCAGGGCTTTTTGGATCTTGAAACCAATCCAGATTATCCCGGATTTCCTCAAAGGCTTCGACCTGGTTGGCGTATACCAGGATCCGGCGCTCCTCGGCCCAAGCATCGCTGTCGGACGGACCAAAGGCTTGTTCATCCGTATTATCGGGGGCGGATGAAAATGACACCATATACCATCCCACCGGGATGATGGCACTGAAAGTGACGGCGGCCGGATCTTTGAGGGTCTGCACGATGTCAGCGATGATCTCGGGGGGGATCGGAGCGTAAAGGATTTCCCCGTCGGGGGGAGCACCACCTTCCTTATCGGTGTCTTCGGGTTCCTCGATTTCGCCCTCTAGAACAATCTCCGGATCCAGCCAGTAGTTGAACCTATCCCAGTTGTCCTGGAAATCGACGATGAACACCTCGGCGGTCCCGCCCTCGACAGCAGTTCCCCGCATGCCCCGCCCCACCATCTGCATCAGCAGGGTATCGGAGGCTGTGGGCCGAGTCAGAAATACTGTCTGAATCCCGGGGACATCTGTCCCTTCGGTCAATATCTCGATATTGATCAACACTCGGATCTTTCCGCGCTTGAATCGGTCGAGCACGTCGTCGTTGTCTGGACGCCCCGATTCGATGTAGTCACACTCGTAGTCCGTTCCGTTTTGCTTATTATATTTTTCGAATGCCTCGTCAAACGCTTTTTTTAACATATGGCAATGCAGCTTGTTCACTGCGAACACCAGCGTCTGCCCATAGCGATCAATATCCTGCATATACCTGTCAACAATTATCTTGTTGCGCAAGCCGTTCTCAGCGATGGTGGTCAGGAGCTTCGCGGGTATGTCTCGATATTTGGCCATCAATGCCAACAGATCTTCGCCCACCCCGGTAGTAATGTCTATTTCGGTCTTGGGCCTCTCAAACATCGGTTTGGCTAGGAATCCGGTGCTTATCAATTTGCCCATGGTGACCCAGTGGACTGCGTTCAGGTTGCCAAACATTTTATAAAGCAGTTCGCGTTCCGATTCGCTGGTCCGGGTGGGGGTAGCGGTCAAACCCAGGAGTTTATAGCCGGGCCGATGTTGGGCAATCTACGTCAGGACCTGCTGGTATGAGTTCATAGGTATGTGATGGGCTCCGTCCACCACTACCAAAAGGCGGTCGCCCGTGACGCCCTTGAGTAGATATGGGATCAGGTCCCGGCGGCGCGCCAGGCTCAGAATACTGAAGACCAGAATATCGTCGGTCTTGAAGCTGGCCGTGCTACTAGGGTTATGCTGACTGGACACGCACCTCAGGACCAATTTCTTTTTCGGTACAGCTCCGGCGGCTCCACGGGCGGCGACCATGGTCCGGGCTGTCTGCTCCAATAGGTTGGTGCGATGAACCAACCACAGGATTTTGTAGCCCTGCCCGATCATATCGCTCATGATCCAGCTGACCGAGGTTCGAGTCTTGCCGCTTCCCGTCGGCATTACCACCAGCCCGGGACGATACCCAAGATCTTTCGGGGAATCTTTTACCGCAAAATGGGCTTTCAATTTATTGACAGCCTCAGTTTGGAAATCTTCCAGCTCCAGGGGCGGCGCGGTACCATCGGTCACAATATGAATTGGCCATCTAAAATCATCTGTTGTCAATGGAACAGCCATTTCGATCACCTCCAAGAAAAATGTTGCCGCAATCGGGGACAGTCTATTTGAACTAATACACCCTGCGACAATGGTGGCAGCAGTATTAGTGCTGCCGTTACATAAATATTAACATCAGTTACGGATAGCGGTCAATGATATTGTTGGTCGACGTAAGCGAATTAATGAATGCAAAAAAGAAGAGCAAGAGAGTTCTGCGGGAATGGGCAGGAGCGAGATAGGGAATAAATTTTACTACAAACATTCTCGAAAAAACAGTTAATTTGAGATAATATCTCAAATGCTTTGTATTTTGACCTTAAAATGGGTATAATACAAGCTGCGGTTTGTGGAATTATAGGCAAGCTTTAAGGAGGATGATATATGCTTATAAAATATGTATTTCAAAATTTTCGCTCCTTCAACAGCAAAACCGAGTTTAATATGGAAGCGGGAACACAACGAACCTTGGATGAAAATCTCATCCGGGAAAATGGACTGCGCATTCTTCCTTCCGCTGTTATTTATGGCGCAAACGCTAGCGGAAAGTCTAATATTATAATGTCCTTGGCAATCATGCGGGAGATCATCATGCAAGGTTCCCTTGAGGCTGTGTCTCCGGATTTAAACAATCTGGAATTATACCCGTTTGCCCACAGCTTAGAACAAAAACCTATGCTGTTTGAAGTGGAATTTACAAACGGAGGCTTTCATTTCCTGTATTCCTTTGAAGTCCTGACCAAGCTGTTTGACAAGGAAAAACGGCAGATTGTTTCTGAACGGCTATGGATAAACAGAAACAAATCTTTGATTCAGATTTTTGAGCGCAACCAGCAGCGGGTGGCGATCAAACGGGATAGAAAGGTGCTTTCCCTAATACAGTATGATGAAAGGCTGCTGGCGGAATTTGAAAACAAAATCAATAAAAACCTTGATCCGGCCGAGCTATTTTTGCCACGCGCGTTTAAAACTGTTGTCAGCAGCGATATTGCCGATAAAGTAATTGACTTTTTCAAAAACAAGCTGATTGTTGTAAGCGATTTCACTCTTAAGAGAACGAATCTCACATTTTCCGTGGCTGATATGCCTGACAAAGATTTTCTGGCCTGGAACAAAACACTGGAGGGCTTTGTAAAGAATGCCGATTTCGGTCCTCAGCGCATCATGTTCAAATCCCAGAAATCCGAGGATGAGCATTCCGCCGACATGCAGCTTGTTTCTATCTACAAGTCCGGCAACCGGGATGTTATGGTTTCCGCAGAATTGATGGAGTCCAGGGGGACCTTGAAGCTGCTGGATTTTGCCATTCCATTTGATACCTTGTTCACGAAGGGCGGCACATTTGTACTGGACGAATTTGACGCGGCAATCCATCCTGAATTAGTTAAAGGCATTATCGCTCTTTTCAATGATGAATCGGTAGATAAAAAAGGGGCGCAGCTGATTTGTACATCGCACAACCCCGTATATCTAAGCAACAAGATATTACGGCGCGATCAAATCAAATTTGTTGAACAGGATCGG
>JAAYJY010000231.1 GCA_012522705.1 Syntrophomonadaceae bacterium
GCGATCCAGGAGACAGTTCTACTGGCTTCCACGCTATCGCTTAACGTCTGCCAGTAGATTGCATACCCTGAAGCAATTCCTGGCATTTTCAGTGGTCTCGGGCAATCCTCTCCGCCGGTCTTTGGTCGACACCTGGTCACACAGCCTGGACCAATCACAAAATAGGGGGCAGATTTAGACGTCCGGGGCTGTTATTTAGATACCAGGCAGGCCCAACCACCGGGCCCAGTGCCAATACGTGCCTGCCTAACCCAAGCAAAAGACAACCCGCCTCCGGAGCTGCGGATGCGGGCTTGATGACGGTGAAAATGTGATAAGGGGTATACGATCAGGGGTCTCCAACCGTCCTCCTGATCGTGTCCGCCTTTAACGGCGGGATTTTAGTTCGGTGAATATGTCCTCCAGGGATACATCCTGTTCCACCAGCAACACCAAAAGATGGTACAAAAGGTCTGCGGATTCGTACACCAATTCTTCCTTGCTACGGTTCTTGGCGGCGATTATCACTTCAGCATTTTCTTCCCCGACCTTCTTCAAAATCTTGTCCAGTCCCTTTTCGAACAGGTAGGAGGTATAGGAGCCGGCCGGCATCTTCTGGCGCCGGTCGGTTATCACATCGTACAACTCATACAGGATGGCGGCACTGGCCCGGGGGCTGTATACCTGCTGGGGATCGAACATCGCCGGTTCTGTCTCTTCCCCGGCGGCATTACGAAAGAAGCAGGAATAATGACCAGTATGGCAGGCGGCGCCGCTCTGTTCCACCTGAATCAGAAGACAGTCCTGGTCACAGTCATAGAATATCTCTTTAACCTGCTGGACGTGCCCGGAAGTCTCACCTTTCATCCACAGCTGCCTGCGGCTGCGGGAATAAAACCAGGTCTTGCCGCTCTCGATGGTTTTTTCCAGCGATTCGGCATTCATATAGGCCATCATCAGTACCCGACCGCTCCGGCTGTCCTGGATAATTGCCGGCACCAGGCCCTTTTCGTCAAATTTCACTTGCTCGATCATAGTCTATCCTTACTCCTCTTCCCGTCAGGTATTATTGGCCCGGTTGGATGGTTTACTCCGGCGACGAAAGGTAGGAAGGCGCCATACTGCATCCAGCCTGCCCTTCTGGCCGGCGTTATCAAGTTGCTCATTGCTCTCTTTATCTAACGGGCTGCCGCCAGAGCCTCAACCAGGCTAAGCTTGCCCTCGTAGATGGCCTTGGCCACTATAGCCCCAACCAGCCCCAGTGGCTGCAGACTCTTCAGAGCTCTTATGTTTTCGGGAGTCGATACCCCCCCGGAGGCAATTATGTTGAGCCCGCTGTGGCGCACCATATCTTCGATGGCTGGCAGATTGGGTCCCTGCAGCAGACCATCGCGGGCGATGTCGGTGTAAATAGCGGTCTTTACTCCCAGATTGCCCATGGCGCGGCCGAACTTGAAGGCATCCAGGTGCGATTTCTCCAACCATCCTTCCATGGCTACCATCCCCTCACGGGCGTCGATGCCCAGCAGGATTCTTTCCGGTCCGTATTCCTGCAGCAGTTCCTGCACGAAAAGTGGGTTTTGGACCGCCCGGGTACCGATAATGACCCGGCTGGCGCCCAAATCCAGCAGCCGTGCTACATCCGCCCGGGTCCGGAGTCCGCCCCCCACCTGGAATGGGATCTTGATCGCCGCAGCTATCTCGGCTATGGCCTGAAGGTTGCGGGGCCCTCCCTCGAAAGCCCCGTCCAGATCCACCACATGCAGATACTGGGCCCCCTGCTCCTCAAACGAGCGGGCCACCGCGCCGGGGGAGTCGGAATATACGGTCTTGTCCTCCTTGCGTCCCTGCACCAGGCGCACACACTGTCCTTCTTTAAGATCTATGGCTGGAAATATTATCATTACGTGTCAGCTCCCTGAGATTCTTCATTAAGCGCAACCCATCACCGTCCCGCCGGGTGATGGGTGATGCCCCTAAAGCAGGCCTTTAGAGGACCATACGACCCCCTCCATATCGGGATCAATAGCTGCCGCCTCCTTAAAGGCACGGGCAAAGGCTTTAAAAACTGCCTCTATGATGTGGTGTGAATTTTCGCCCTTCAACAGATCGATATGCATCGTAATGCCAGCGTGGTTGACCAGCGCCTGAAAGAACTCTTTGATATTCTCCGTGCTCAAGACCCCCAGACGCTCCGCCGTCACCGGTACGTCATAGAACAAGCCGGGGCGATTGGACAAATCGATGATCACCCGGGCCAGGGCTTCATCC
>JAAYJY010000232.1 GCA_012522705.1 Syntrophomonadaceae bacterium
CCCCGCAGCCGATTCACTGGGTCCTGAAGCGATGCCGGTCATAATTTCTTTGGCCATCTGCTCTTCCCAGACAGATTGGCCGGTTACCTGACCGAGGTATTCTCCTATGGAGCGATGTTCTACCGTTTGCGTAGTTGTGACGATCATTTCTTATCCTCCTTATTATTTCTGATAGCGGGTCAAGCCGCGATACAACAACCCGGAATTGTTTGACGGGTTGGTTAAGTTTCTGCTTACTTATATTGTTGCACTGTGCGCATGTTTTATTTGTCCACAATATTCCACCCAGAAGATCAAGGACACCCAAAAAAGCCGGACCCCGCAATTTACGGAGTCCGGCGCTGGCGTTTGCATCTTCTGCCGGCTATTCTATCTTGATTTTTAATCTTTCAGTACGGCCGGTCCGCCCTGTTCATCCCAACCGCTTCAGCAACCGCGCGGCCTTGGCCTCCAATTCATCCACCCGGGCATACACTTTGCGCAACAGGTTTCTCTGCTGCTCGATGAAGGACTCATCAGCGCCCGCCTCTTCATACTCAGCGATCGTGTTCAAGATGACCGGGATATTGAATTCCTTAAGATCGGCTATCTTCTTGCCGGTTTCTCTAAGGGCTTCATATATATGTTCGTCATTGGACAACAGCGGCCACCCCTATCCGGATGAGTTTTAGCTTCCGAACATCCGCCGACGCCAATCCGACGAAGCAGACATCTCACATATTATCTCATTTGACTCCTTTAATAAAGAACATCCGCCAGCAGCTAGTCGGATGCCAGGCTATATCGTTATCTGCCGCCCGCCGGACAAATAATCCATGTTGTCCCCAACGATCGACTTCAATTTCTGGTAGGAATCCAAGCCGGTACAATGCCCGGTATAACACTGGGCTCCGGTGCTGCGGAGATATGCCCCCACTTCTGCCGTGGCCGGATCCTCATTGGTGAAGGCCGACGGATTGTGCAGATGGAACCCCCCTACCACATGGCTGGGCAGATATCCCTTCAGCCGCCGGACGTGCTCCAGGATGTTGACTATCCCCTTGTGCGCGCAGCCGGTGACCAGGACGGTTTGCCCGTCCTCCTCGATTATCAGGTTCTGTTCATGATCAAAAACATCGGGTGTCAAGGCTCCGTCACTTTCCCTGAACAGGTAGGCATTACTGGCAGGAACAAACCTCTCCGCTTTTACATGGGAGAATAGTTCCAAGCCTTGGCCGAGCTGCAGGTATTTCCCCACAAAAACGAAGCGATCGTTGGGGAGCAGGGTCGGGTCCAGTCCCACATACCTCTTGCCCCCGAAAGGGCTGACCGCGTAATGCCTTTCGAACGCTTGCCCGCTGAAGTAAATCTTCGCTTTGTCATTGATGCTCAGGAAGGTTTTGAGTCCGCCCCCATGATCATAATGGCCATGGGAGATTACCACCAGTTCGACCCCGGTCAGATCAACGCCCATCTTCACCGCGTTTTCCGCAAACGCCCCGCTGGCTCCGGTATCAACCAGAATCCTGTGCTTTCCCGTTTCTATATACAAGCTCAACCCGTGTTCGTTCTTGTAATCATGAGAGACCGACGTATTCTCCACCAAGGTCTTGATTATCATACGGTATCGCCTCCTCATAGAACAGTCCCCCTGCCTGCTTGAAGGGTTCTCCCATGGTCATACCAACCGCGTCAGTCATCCTCGTGTATGGCTTCAAAGGGACAGTCATACGCGCATGCGGTGCATTCGATGCACATTTCCTTGTCAATGACCGCCTTAACTTCAACCAATGCAATAGCCTCCATCGGACATGAACCGACACAGATGCCACAACCGGTACAATTGTCGTCTACATACATTCTACTGCATCTCCCTGCTCCTTGTATCTGCCGTCAATGTTGATAAACATGCCATCAACACATTTCCATTGACAACTAATATGATACACCCTTTCGGGCATATGTCCATAATTGTTTTTTGTTCACGCCGCCAAGATACAAGGACAGTCCCGAACTGCCGCTGGGCATCAATGATTTCCTCTGCATATTATAAGATCGCCGTCCCTCAGAGTTCTCACTCTATGGAAGCAGCATTGGTCTCTATCGGAACCAGTTCTATCCAGTCGAATTTTAATGCCAGATAAAAGAACAGTACGCTCAGCCCTTCGGCGATGGGGAAGACCAGCCAAATCGCATTGGCTCCGAAGAGATACGGCATTAGGCAAAGCAAGGGGATGAAGAAGATCAAGCTGCGGCCCAGGATGATCGCGGTAGCGATGCGGGTTTTCTCTATGGATTGATAATACTGCATCAAGACGGTGTTGATGCCTAAGAATAGATAGCCGGCAAAAAAGTAGATGATGCCGTTTCTGGTATAGTCTATGATTTGGGGCAGATCGATCCCGAACAGGTCGATGATAAATCCGTTGCCAGCCAGACCAACCATAAATACCGCCGCCCCCAGGCCCAATCCGGTGCCCAGCCCGATCCTGACGATTTGTCTCATCCGCTGGTACAATCTGGCCCCATGATAGTAACTGGTAATGGGCTGGATAGCTGCGCCGATACCGATAAAAAACATCAGAAATACCACATGCATATAGTTGACGACCGAATAAGCCACCAGGCCGGTATCCCCGGCATAGTGTCGGAAGGTTATGTTGAAGGCGACTATCATCAGCGCGGCAGTGCCTTCCACGATAAAACTGGGGGATCCGATAGAGAAGATTTCGCGCAGAATGGCTAGATCAAGCGTGGCCGGCACGACCCTTAACTGTCTTTTCGGGCTCAGGAAGTGGGTCAGCAGAATCATAATGCCGATGAAAGTACCGATCACGGTGGCATAAGCGGCCCCTCTCACTCCCCAATGAAATATGAAAATAAAAATATAGTATAAAACGATATTGACCACCGAGGATATGACCAGGCCAGCCATGGCCAGGGTTGGATTGCCGTCATTTCTGATGAATATGCTTAGCACATGTTCCAGTACAAATATCAGCCCAAACACCAGGATGATGTGCAGATAGTCCAACACATAAGCAATTGTCTCATCGGTAGCCCCAAATAACTGGGCCAGCTGTTGCTCCAATATAAGGCAGGGTCCAATGATCAACCCGGCCGTCACCACTGCCAGGACCAGCGCATGGGTATATATTTCCTGAGCCCGCCGGACATTTCTCTGACCCAGGGCGATGGAATACAACGTGGCGCCCCCCATACCTATCCACAGGGAAACAGCTATGGTGATGGAATAAATCGGTGAGGCGATGTTTACCCCCGCCAGGGCTTGTTCTCCCACCCCATGGCTGACGAACAGCCCGTCGATCAGGATGTTGATGGCAATGAACCCCATGCCCAACAGGGACGGGATCAGATACTTCTTGAATAGCTTGCCGGGCTTCATGGTTTGCATCGTGGTATGATCTATGTTCATAAAAATACCGCCAGGTTGTTAATACTCCTCTTGTCCATGAAATTTCCATGTCCATATGATGCTAGTATAACTCAGATCCTCATTCTAGCTTCAACCCCATATAAGCACATCGGTTGTTGACATAAGTTCATAATGGCCGAATAATTAGACTAGCAAAACAGATGTCAATTCGTTGTGGATTGACTCACCCCTTTGCAGAGCGGCAAAATGGTATCAGCGGCTGGATTTGCTCATATTGGGGTTGTATTTATGGGTAGATGACTGGAGAGATATTATTGATTGGAGGTCGATTATAGTATGGGAAAGAGAGTCCTCATAGTTGGCGGCGTTGCTGGTGGGGCATCAGTGGCGGCCCGGGTCAGGAGATTGGATGCGTCTGCGGAGGTGATAATGTTTGACCGGGGTCCGGATGTATCATTTTCCAACTGCTCACTGCCCTTTCACTTGAGCGGGATAGTGCCCGACAGCAAGCATTTGGTGCTTATGCGCCCGGGTCAGTTCAAGAAGAGCTATGATATCGAGGCCAGGGTCAATAGCGAAGTGATCAGAATTCTAAGGGAAGAGAAGAAAGTCGTAGTCAGACACTTGTTGACCGACGAAGAGTACGAAGAGCCTTATGACAAGCTGTTTTTATCACCGGGGGCCAATGCCATCGTACCCAGGAGCATCGAGGGAGTTACCTCGGCCCACGTCTTTACAGTCAGGAATGTAGTCGACATCCAAAGGCTCAACAGCTATATCGTGAATAACAATGTCGCTGATGCGGTTGTGGTCGGTGGTGGGTTCATCGGTGTGGAAGTGGCCGAGAATCTGCGCCTGGCCGGAAAAAATACCAGTCTGATTGAGGCCCAGGACCAAATCATGGCTCCCTTCGACTATGACATGGCCCAGCTCCTCCACAAGGAGATGATGGACCAGGGGGTCAATCTGGTCCTGGGTGACGGGGTCAAAAAGATTACCGCCGAACAGGTGGAACTGCAGTCGGGCAGAACGGTCCCGGCCCAAGTGGTAGTGATGGCTATAGGGGTCAGCCCCGAGACGGCCCTGGCCAAGGAAGCCGGTCTCGAAATCGGGACTACCGGCGCTATCAAGGTGGATCACAATTATCTGACCAGCGATCCGGACATCTATGCCGTCGGCGATGCCATAGAGGTCTATCACAAACTGACCCATCAGGCTACCCGGCTGGCCCTGGCCGGCCCGGCCCAGCGGCAGGCCCGGGCGGCGGCCGACCACATGTACGGCATCCCCCACCGCAACAAAGGGGTGATCGGGTCGTCGGTAGTCCAGGTATTCGACTTGGGAGCCGCATCCACCGGGCTGAATGAGAAAACGGCCCAGGCGGCAGGTATCCCCTATGATTTCGTATATGTTATCCCGGCTGACAAGGTATCCCTTATGCCGGAGAGCAATCCCCTCCATTTCAAGCTAATCTACGAATACCCCACCGGCAGGATACTGGGTGCGCAGGCTATCGGCAAGGGCAACGTGGACAAGCGGATAGATGTCATGGCGGCCCTGATTACAATGGATGCGACCCTGGAGGATCTTAAGGAACTGGAACTATGTTATGCGCCCTTATTTGGAACAGCCAAAGACGTGGTCAACTACGCCGCGCTGGTAGGGCTGAACCTATTATATGGCCGGTTCCGGCAGGTCCCGGTCACCAAGGTCCGCGAACTGGTAGAGACTGGTGCGTTCATCGTAGACGTGCGGGAGAAAAATGAATTCGCCCGGGGTCATTTGTTGAACGCCGTCAACATACCTCTCAGCGAACTGCGGCAGAGACTGGATGAGATCCCCATGGATCGACCGGTCTATCTGCATTGCCGCTCGGGGCAGCGCAGTTACAATGCGGTGATGGCATTGCAGAATAATGGCTACGATAATGTATTAAACATATCTGGTTCTTTTCTGGGAATCTGTTGTTATGAGTACTACCAGGACCAGATAACCGGGAGAGACAAGATCGTAACCGAATACAATTTGAGGTAATCGGCAAGGAGGGGATGGTGGCGGACATGAAATATCCATGGACCGCTGCCATCCCTGGTGCCTGGGTCTTTCTTTGGGGATCAGCCCGCTCCCCAAAGAAGACCTGCAATTATTCCTGTATCCATTGTCAACTGGGTCGGACCGATCATTTTACCAATACCAGAAGCCTATTCTCACCGGTTGAGGAGATCATGGCCAGGTTCGAACCGGTCCTCGCGGGTGCAGTCGATTTCGATGTGGTGACCATAGCGGGCGAGGGTGAGCCGACCCTGTATCATGGTCTTGGAGAAACTGATCAGCCCCACCCCGGATAACCGCCAACGGCAGTTTAGAACAGCATCAGGCTGATCGCCATCACCATCATGCCGGAAACCAAACCATATATGGCCAGGTGGTGTTCTCCATACTCTCGGGCGGTGGGCAGAAGTTGATCGAAAGAAATGAAAACCATGATGCCAGCCACGGCCGCCAAGACGACGCCAAACAGGGCCTCGGTCATAAATTGCGCTAAGATCAGGTAGCCGATGACGGCACCCAGGGGCTCGGACATGCCGGCCAGAAAGGAATAACGAAGCGCCTTTAGGCGGTCGCCGGTAGCATAATAAACCGGCATGGAAACAGCGATCCCCTCCGGTATATTATGTATGCCTATGGCTATGGCGATGCTGATACCTACCTCGGGGTTGCGCATGGCAGCGGCAAAGGTGGAAAAACCCTCTGGAAAGTTGTGAATAGCAACCGCCAGGGCCGTGAACAGCCCGATGCGCAACAGGGGGTTTTGCTCCTCCGATTGGCCCTCCTGCGTATGCTCTTTCAGGTGGTCAGGCCAATCCGCGGGGGCCTCCCCGGATATATCCTCCACTTTCCTGGCTTCGTGGGGATTCTCGTAATCCGGTACCAGTTTATCAATGATGGCGATGATAAACATACCCGCGAAAAAGGCCATGATAACAGCCCAATTGCCAGACCGTTCACCTAATTCCGCCATCAATACGCTGCGCGACTCGGCAAAAATCTCTACGAAGGATATGTAAATCATCACCCCGGCAGAGAAGCCCAAGGCCACCGATAGAAATTTGGTATTGGTTTTTCTGGCAAAGAAGGCGATGACGCCGCCTATACCGGTAGCCAAACCAGCCAACAAAGTCAGCGTAAAAGCAAAAACTATGTGTTCTCCCATAAGACCACCCAAAAAGTCGTTCTTTAATGAGTATAATCCAGATATTTTATATGTTCCGGTAAATCCTTTTGTATCATATCTATCATCTTTTTAGCGAACGGACAAGGATAGCCGATGGGATTGCCCCGTTTAATACATGAGGCAAAAACAATTGTATCAGCACCTCTTCTCACCAGTTCACGTGCTCTTAGAGGGGCTTTTTTACCGGGGCATCCTCCACAGTTGATGAAACCTGCGATCTCAATATCTTCCTGGATTCCCGCAAAGGCGCCTTTCTTTTCCCTGATAAACTTGAAATCAGTTGTTCCGGGACAATAGTCCTCTGTTTGCATACATCTTATTATTCCGACTATCAAAACAAAAACCTCGCTTCATACCAGGCACGAGGATGGGACCGGTTGGTGAAAATGCTTCGTGTCCGCTGCCATCCCTTTCACACCGGTTATTGCAGTTTTAATTATTATGCTATTATGAACTTATGTCAATAACCCGTTCGGCCCAAACACCTTGCTGGCCGGCCGCCGCCGATGCCATCCAAAAACCGGGCCCCGTCAATGATGGAGCCCGGCGCAGAAGTGGATATGACAAGTGTTGAAGCAGCCATGGCTTTGCTATTCTACATACTAAGGGGCGGATCGGCCAATTTGACTGCGGTCCCGCTGGCAAACAACATCAGCATATCATCGTGCATAACCAGGTGATCGAAGGCGATGGCGACAATCGCGTCGGCTCCCATTTTCTCCGCCTTGGTCTTCATTTCCGCGATGGCCGCCAAACGGGCCTGGGTCATGTGGTCTTTGTACCCGGGTACCGCCTCGGTGGGTGCGGTCGCTATGCCGGTAATGATCTCCTTGGCCATTTTCTCTTCCCAGATGGATTGGCCGGCTACCAGGCCGAGGTACTCGTCTATGGAGCGGTTTTCCACTGTTTGTGTAGTTGTGACAATCATTCCTTATCCTCCTTTCCATTTTCAAAGGGGAGTTAAGCCCTGATACAACAACAACTTGAAATTAGTGGACCGGATTGGTGAGCTCCTGCTTAATTCTATTGTGGCACCCAGCCGTTTATTTGTCCACAATATTCCAGTTGAATGCTTAACCGCTATCTCCGATCAAGGGAAACCGTCCTTGATCCGGCGCTTTACCCCCACCTCAGAACAAGGCATGATATGTACATGGAAAACCCTGGCTATTTCTGCGCTGATGCAATAAAACAGCCTCCTCCTGCATTATTACTATAGAAGGCGGTGAAGCTCTGGTGATTCTTTGCATGACGTCTGCAAATGAATTCAGGGAAACTCCACAAAACTTAATCCTGGAGAGGTGTATTGCCGGGGTCGCCAATGGCGACCGGGAAGCTCTCGCGGAATTGTATAATGCCACCAGCCCGGCAGTTTATAGTTTCGCTCTTTCTGTTTTGAAGAACACCCATGATGCGGAAGATGTACTGCAAAACTGCTACCTGAATATCGCTTCCTCTGCGGGCAGCTACCGCTCCAAGGGAAAGCCCATGGCTTGGATCTTGACCATAACCCGCAATCTCTGCCTGATGAAAATCAGGGAGTATCAGAAGACCGCCACGATGCCGAATGAGGATTGGATGCAGTATCTGGAATCAAACGAGAAGGTAACCCCGGAGGACCGGATAGTCTTGTCCGATTGCATGAAACGCTTGTCCGACCAGGAGCGCCAAATCGTAGTCCTGCATGTAGTCGCTGGTTTGAAACACCGGGAGATTGCCCAAGCCCTTGCCATTCCATTGTCGACTGTTCTTTCCAAACACAGGCGGGCCCTCAAAAAACTGAAACTACTGCTGGGAGGAGAGCACTAATGGCAAGTAAAGAAATCGACGCAAAGATAAAGCAAGCCTTTTCAAACGCGGTTCCGGACGTTCTTGATTCTATTCTTGCCATGAGCCAAGAGCAGAAAGGAGAAGTGATCGATATGACCGAAGAGATAAATACTAATTCAGGGGGCAAACGGATAGCGGGCATTGCCGCCGCATTCCTGCTCCTGCTGGCAGGAGTCTTGGGCTTCAATTACTACCACAGCAATTATGCAGTGGCAACCAAGGTGGCCCTGGAGGTTAATCCCAGCGTCGAAATCCAAGTCAACCAGCGGGAGCGGGTGTTGGATGTAGCCGCCCTGAACGAGGACGGCCGGCTCTTGCTGGGCGACATGGACTTTTCCGGCAGCGACCTGGATGTCGCCGTCAATGCCATCATAGGTTCCATGCTGCGCAATGGGTACCTGAGCGATCTGGCCAACTCCATCCTTATCAGCGTAGATAATGACGACCCGGTAAAGAGTGGGGAGCTGCAGGAAAGGCTGACCCGGGAGATCAACAGCCTGTTCGCAACCGGTGCCTTCAACGGCGCAGTGCTGAGCCAGACAATCTCCGCCAAGCAAGAGGTCCGCACCCTGGCGGATACTTATGGGATAACGGTGGGGAAGGCTCAGCTCATCCGGGAAATCACTGAGAAGAACAACCTCTACCAGTTTCAGGAACTGGTGCCCTTATCCATCAACCAGCTGAATCTCTTGAGCAGTTCCGCCGGCACCAATCTTGACAAGGTAACCTCGGTGGGCCAGGCCAGTGACAAAGCCTATATCGGCAGGGAGGCAGCCAAGCAGATCGCCTTCGATCATGCCGGGGTGTCCGCCGCCAATGCAACCTCAGTAGATGTCGACATGGATTGGGAGCATGGCGCCATGGTCTATGAGGTGGAATTCAAGTCCGGCAGCTATGAATTCGAATATGACATCGACGCCAAGACCGGTGCCATTTATGGGAGTGAACGGGACCGGAATGACAACGATGATTATGATGACGATCATGATTATAAAGCGCCGGACACGGGGACCAGCCAGTCGCAGCCCCCGGCATCATCCTCATATATCGGTACCGCCAGGGCCAAGGAAATCGCTCTGGCCCACGCCGGGGTGTCTGCCGGCAGTATCAGAGACTTGGATATCGAATTGGAGCGAGAGCATGGGGTCATGGTCTATGAGGTGGAATTCGAATCCGGCTACTATGAATATGAATACGAGATAGACGCCAGGACCGAAGCTGTCTACAAGAGTGAAAAGGACCGGAACGACGATTAGGACGACGATGATGACGCTGATTGATGAAGCCGCCACGCATGTGTAACCGCCGGCTGCCGCCTGCGGCAGCATCTACTAATAACGCCGCTAACGAGCCAATCTCCCTATCATGTTGGTTCAATCGAGAAGAGCAGGCCTCAAACGCCTGCTCTTTCTTCATTAAAGGGAACTCCCATTTATAGGACTGGGCCTATTTAGTAAAGATCATCATGTACCTGTCCGGTACGGGTAACGTCCTGGACGCTGACGAAGCTGCCGGAGCGCCCGAATCTTACCGCCTGAATTTCCGCCACCGCTGCCAGGGCTATGTCTGCGGACATTTCTCCACCCAGGTCCAAACCAATGGGCAGATGGATCTTGACGAGATGCTCTTCCCCTACCCCGAGTTCCATCAGATTAGCCAGGTAAGCGGTGACCTTGCGCTTGTTGCCCATGATCCCTATGTATCGGGCAGGCGATTCGACGACCGCCTGCAAGACCGGTTCATCAAATTCATGGTTATGGGTCAGCACCACTATGCTGGTAGTGGGAGTGATCTCGCAATCCTTTAATAGGGCAACGATGTCTCCCAGCAAAAGTCTGGCTTGCGGAAATCTCTCCTTGGTGAGGGTCTCTGCCTGGCTATCTATTACCGTGATGTCGTAGCCCAGTATGGATGCGAATCGATAGACATTCCAAGCCACATTGCCGGAACCGGCGATGATTATACTGTCTCTTTCCAAGTTAATTTCCAGGTTAAAAACCTCCTTAATATTAGGTTGCCTGCCAATAGAGAAAGGCTATCTTGGCCTCGGTATCATCGCGGATGAGGCCGTTGACGGCCACTGTTTTCAGGTAGTCAAAGACCTGGCCGGTGTACCTGTCAATGTATTCCCGTTCCTCTTTGAGGGGACCAAGATGCCCGGCAAAATGCATGGCGGTGTCCTCATCCAGAGGCCACTCGACCACGACGTTGCTGTCATAATAGGACAGGTTGGGGTAATAACCAGCTTTCAGCAGTTCATCGATGGACTTGCCAATAGAATTCTTGCCCCATTCTGAGTCATAAGGGCGTCCCAAAATATTGAGATATACGTCATTCTTCAGGCTGCTAAAGCGGCGGGCGAAATGGCAGGTAAAACACCAGTCTCGACTGGCCTGGGACATTTTCATCAAGCCACCGTCACTGCTGATTCCCGGACAAAGTGAGGCAAAAACCAGATCAAAGGCTTTTTCCAAACCACTCTGCCTTAAATCTATATCCTGCCAGGGCATGTCTATGAAGTCCACATTCTCCAAGCCGTTCAGTTCCACGTTTTGGCGGGCATATTCCAGCATTTTTCCCGAAATGTCCAGACCGGTTACCCGCTTGCCCTTTTGGGCAAAGCGCACTGTGAACATTCCCAGTCCGCATCCAATATCGAGGATTTCCGAATTGCTGTCATACAGGTTGTGATTGCGCAGGAAGTCATCAGTGTACTGGTAGCGGGCCTCGTTCTGCTGTCGGGCCTTCTGGTCCTCAGCGTCCCGGGTAGCCCATTTGGCCGAGCGGGCGTCCCACAGTTCTTTGGTATGTACCTCTACATTTGTCATGTCTTTTTCCATGTCTATCACCTGGCCCCAACTATTAATTGTTTTTGCTGATTATTAGCATCTGGGCCGATTTGCCGAAGAAGTGATAGCCCGACCCCGCTTCGCTGATGATGTCCAACAACTCGTCTGGTTCGGTTACCAAAATCCCGCCCAAAGAGGTTACCCCCCGGGCGAAGAAAGCATCCGGCAGCATGCTTATGGTGGGGCCGGTCACAACTATCTCCGCTCCCGGTTTGGCCAGGGAGAGCAACCCTTGCAGGGTGTTATTGATAATGGTGGTGCCGGTTATCACCAGCAGGTCCGCATCCGGGACAAACTCCGGAGCCCGGCTGGCCTCGGCAAAATAGGGCATCTCATTGGGCTTCAGGGTCAATGGGTCCAGCTCCAGGATACGAAAATCGGCATCGGCAGCGATTAGCTTCCTTATCACCGGAACCAAGGCACCTACTACCACCGCCTTCATGCCGGGGGTAATCTCTAACTCGTCAAATGAGTCCTTGCCCAGTTCGATCCTATAATCCTTTTCCGGCATCAGATCCCAGCAGGCTGCGCTTAAAGCATTCAAGGCGGCTATGCCCAAGGCTTTTCTCAAAATATTGTCTTTAAAGATGTCGTCCAAATAGGTACTGACCTTCCGTCCCCCCAATTTTCCTGACAGGGGCATGGCTTTGGCGGAGCTGGGACAGCAAACCGCCTCCGGGATCTCCTTTATGGGGGTAAAGCAGAGACCGCCATGACCGTCACTCAGTTTTACCCCGGTGAAAAACAGGCCTATCGCCGCCCGTTCCACCGTCAACTGGTCCATCTTTTCCCCTAGAATAGCCCGGACATGATCGATGGTCTCGGCCAGCATGGCGTTGGTTGGTGTGGTGTTGATGTTATCAGGTATTATGATCTTCATTCCAATTCCTTCCCTTCCAATTTCTATTGTTGGTTGTCCCGGCCAGGGGTACGGAGCACCGGGATGCTTCGCCCGCAGCCGGGACATTCTTGAGCGGGCAAGTTCTGCTGGATGAACCGGGCCCCGCAGGCGCTGATACATAAACGTTCTATTAAAACCGCGCCGCAGTCCGGGCAAACAGTATCCAGCCAGGTCGAACCGATAAAATTACCGAAGTATATGAAGGGTAGTTTCTTTCTGGTATCCTCCACCAATTGGGCGATCTGCCCCACATCGGGAGGTATGGCGTTCGTCATCTGATGCTTGGGCAGCAGACGGAATACGTGCCAGGCCATCTCCGGGTCGATGGCCGCCAAAAAATCGACTATCCCTGGGATTTCATCTTCATTCCCCTCTTGCACTATCGGAGTAGTCACTTCCACATGAGCCCGGGAGGCCAGATACTCGATATTGCGCATGACCACCGCCGCCGACCGGAGGCCGGTGTGTTCCTGGAGGAACTGGTCGGACATGGATTTCAGGCTGATGTTGAACAAGTCCATGGTCGCGGCCATCATGGCGGCAGCTTCCGGGGTGAAGTAGCCGTTGGTGGAACAGCCCACCAGCAAACCCTTTGCCCGGGCCGCTCGGGCCACCGCCAAGGCGGAAGGCAGGTTGACCGTCACCTCATTGATGCCCAAATGGATGCCGATGCAGCCCAGTTCAAGAGCGCGGTCTACTATTTGCGCCGGCAGCAGCCGGTTGGTAAATACTTCTTGGGGTCGGATGGCCACATTGGCATTGATGCAGTAGGCGCAGCGAGCATTGCAATTAAATCCCCCCAACTGCAGAAACCGACTGTCAGGATGTACGTGGAAAAACGGGATCTGTTCTACATCCACGGCATCGCAGCGGGTCCATTGAAAGGGGTATTTCTCCACGACTTGGCCGTCTTTTTCTTCATACATTTGACACCGGCAATGTCCGGTGGAGAGCTCGCAGCGAAATTCGCAATAAGGGCACTTCAAGATTCATCCCACCCCCTCTGTTTGGTTTGCGGAAGATAGCATCCTGGTATCTCGTGCTCAATAACGCAGACCATCGTCCCCGCTCGGATAGTTTAATCGATCCGCTCCCGGGCCACCGGTTTCACCAGCCGGAGTGCTTTCATCCTGCCCTGCGACCCCTGGCCGCCTTGATCCAACCGGGGAGGAAGACAGGCTACCCGTAATAATTCCGGCACCGGTATGAGACACAACCGGGTGTTGTATATCTCCAGCAGCAACTGTTCGGTAATTATCTCGTTGACCGGTCCGGTCTGCAGGTGCCCATCCCGGCTTAAAACCGCCACTTCGCCGCCCAGCAACAGAGCGTGGTCGGGGTTATGAGTGGTCATGACCACTGAATAACCGCGTTCGGCCATGTCCCGGATGATATTTAGAACTCGCAGCTGATTGCCGGAATCCAGATGAGCAGTGGGCTCGTCAAAAAGTATGACTTTGGGTTCTTGCACCATGGCCCGGGCGATGACTGCCTTCTGCATTTCCCCACCGCTTATCTCGGTGTAGGACTTGTGAGCCAAATGAGTGATCTCCAGGACCTCCAGGGCATCCCAGGCGGCTTTCTTATCTGCTTCCCCTGGTCGGCCGAACATAGGGATCCGGGGGGCCCGCCCCATAGTAACAAAATGCAGGACTGTATATCCATAAGCAGGGGTATGGACCTGCTGCACATAACCTACCACCTGGGCTATTTCCCTGAATGTCATGGTACCAAGATCCTGGCCGAACAGCTTGATTTCCCCACAGGTAGGTGTCAGCAACCCGACCATACAATTCAGCAGGGTGCTTTTTCCCGCCCCATTGGGCCCCAGAATAGACAGTATAGACCCCTCCGCCAAGGTCAGGGAGACATCGTTAAGGATGCTTCTATCCGTCTGGGGATAGGTGAAGCCCAGATTGTTGATCTCGTATATCAATGTAAATTCATCCTCCGCCTGTACAGCAACCACGCGAAAAAGGGAGCGCCGATGATCCCGGTCAGAATGCTCAAAGGCAATTCGGAGCTGCCGACCGTCCGGGCCGCTGTATCCACCACCAACAGGAATATGCCCCCTACCAGGGCGGCCGCGGGCAGCAGCCGGGTATTTTCCGGGCCCACCAGCATACGGGCAAAATGGGGGATGACCAGCCCCAGCCAACCGATGGTGCCCGCCACACATACCGCGCTGGCCGTCAACAGGGTCGAACACAGGATGGCCACGTTACGGGTCCAGCGTACATTGACCCCCAATGTCTGGGCATCTCTTTCGCCCAGGGAAATGACATCTATCCACCACGACATGCTTAAGATGACTATGGTGCTGATTATGATGGCCGGCAGCACACTACCCAGTGTGGGCAGGTTGACATAGGACAGACTGCCCATTTGCCAATAAACGATGCTGGCCAACTGGGTTTCCGGGTCAGCGATGTATTTAAGCAGACCCAACAGGGATGCCATCAGCCCGCCGACAATGATCCCGGACAACACCAGCATAATATTGGAGTCGCTCTTTAGCAAGCGGGGTATGGCAACGGTAATGGTCACCGCCAGCAGTCCCCCGCAAAAGGCGAAGATCTGAATGCCGGTTCCTGACAAGGCCATGAGAATGGCGATAGCGGCACCAATACAGGCTCCTGATGATACCCCTAAAAAATCCGGAGATACCAGGGGATTTTTAAATATCCCCTGGTAGGTGGCACCGGACATGGATAAGGCGGCGCCGATAACCACTGCCGCCATAATGCGCGGTAAACGCAAACCCATTACCACATTCTCCGCCATCTGGTCCGTCGGTGCTGCCAAACCAAAAATATTTGCATATAGAATCTGCAGGCTTTCGAGTGGGGTGATGGGGTATTTGCCCACACACAGGCTCCAAACCACACAGATTGCCAGGGCAGCCAACAAGAATATATTTATCGATAATACGAGCCATTTGCTTGGCATTTTGTAACTCAATCGGGATCAGCCATGGATTTTAATAACCCAGCCATTCCCGGTCAAAGGTGGTCCCATAGGTCAGGGTATAGAATGCTTCTACATCCTTGATAAAGTCCGCTTCGCTGTATTTTTCCGGATAGAACTGATTCAGCATCCACAAGGTGCCCAATGATGACTGCACTCCGGGGAAATCCCACAGATCCTGATGGGCCGGGATGTATGCGATATTGTCGTTCTCGATCGCTTTCAGCTTGGCAAAGCTGGGATCTGTCTTCAGCTCTTCGATTTTGTAAGCGGCTCCAGTGTAATCCTCACAAAATATGAAGTCAGGGTTCCAGGCGAAGATCTGTTCAGTGCCCACGGTAGGCCAGATCTCTTTGGCCTCAATGTCTTTAGCCAGATTGACTCCGCCGGCAGTTTCGACCAGGAATGACTGGAGCATATCACCATGGGCTACTTTCCCTATTTCACTACCCATTACCAGAGCTGTCTTGCGTTGATCGGCCGGGATATCCTTGGTCAGATTCTGGGCAAAGGCATTCTTTTCGTTATAAAAAGCTATCAACTCGGTGGCCTTCTTTTCCGCGCCCAGTACCTTGCCCAACAATTCGGTGGCTTTGATCAGATCTTCTGAGGTTTCGGCCACTATCCCTATCGATGGAATACCTAGTGCCTGCACTGCATCGAGGGTTTCGAGGTCAGTGGCTTTATGGACGAAGACATCCGGTTTCACTTTGGCCACTGCTTCCAGGTCGGCCTGGCCTTTGCCGACGGAAGGCACATCGGCCAGTTTGGGCACGACTTTCACGGCAAGTTCGGATTTGTAATTGATACCGGTGACGATGTCCCCTTTACCCAGAGCCAGTACGAAGCTGGAGGACGGACCCCAAACCAAGGCGACGCTTTTAACTTCTGCCGGGACCACCACGTCTCTGCCGGCCATGTCGGTCACGGTGATGGTGGTGTCCTTCGGCGCTGGCTGACTGACTTGTTCAGCCTGATTGGATGAGCACCCGGCAAGAAGAGTCGCCATCAATAGGATAATCAATAGAATTGAAACTTTGTGCATGCCTTTAAACTTCATGCTTTTCCCTCCCTTAATAAACTAATACTTTCTAATATATGTTGATGCCTGATCAGGCTGCCAACCTGATCATTATCCCGAACGAATAGTTGCTGTCATCACCCCATATCTTTTGAAATGGACTCACTTCTTAATGTATGTTTCTTCCATCCATTTGGGCACCCCACCGGATCGATGCCCCCTCGGATGCCCGTGGAGCACCAAGAGGACGCCATAGAATGGAAAAAGACGGTGTGCCAAAGCAGACCGTCATGCGAACCAATCGGATGTTCGATCTTCTTTCCACACTGGGAGGCCCAGGCGTTTCCCCCTGAACCCATCGGCTTGACGGCCATGGTTGCTGCTGTAGGCTGCCAAACTCGAAGATAGCTAGTGATTTGTTCTGCTACTTCGTTAAGTGTATGCCAAAATCCTGCTAATTCGGTCGACATTTATCACAATTTGAGTTGTTGTTCCGGTAATCCGATTGTTGGTCGATTAGCATTTTTCACACCCCTCTGGTTAAATGCAGCCTTCCACCCGGATGATTCATTACAATAGCGGATAAGGGGTAACCATACTATTTTTCGCCAAGCGCCAGAATTTCTTGTATAATCTGGATAGCTTTGATATTGGTCTGGTGGTGCATTCATCGGGGCAATCACCTGTTTTGCAGTATACGGCCCTTTTTCCCTGGATCAATGGAGCCATTTTCTTCTATACAAAACGTTGAGCTTGGTGTAAAGCTTAATCATTCGTGCATAGATTAAGGGGGATTTTTTATGTTGGGTATTATGGATGCCG
The DNA here is from genome assembly GCA_012522705.1 of Syntrophomonadaceae bacterium. Lineage (GTDB taxonomy): Bacteria > Bacillota > Syntrophomonadia > Syntrophomonadales > Syntrophomonadaceae > PHAA01. The sequence goes on from JAAYJY010000232.1 coordinate 17,002, forward strand.
GCAATTACCAGTCGCTGGTCGATATGAAAACCGGGCGCCCGGCAGATAGTCCGGGGCAGGATTTTGCTGAGATCCGGGCTCTGGCTCGTAACTGGCCTTATCCGGGGGACCTCAGTGACGCGAGCATCGACTGGGTGACCGGCGCGGCCCAGGTGATAGCGGATATGCATCAGCCCGATTGGATGTTCCTGTCCTATGTACAGCCTTATTTCATTGAGCTGTTCTCCCCCGAAGACAAGGCCATGAGCCAGCAGAGGCAAGCACACATTCTCGACGATATAAGTTCGTTCGCCGCCCGCAATGGTTTTGAGCCCTTGATCGTGGCCACTTCGGAATATGTGCCCTTGCTGGGTTATATCACCCAACCCGAGACCAAAGGGGTACTGGAATCCTGGCCCTGGGGATTTGCCATGGCCGGGGTCTCTGGAGCAGGACCCGAAGATGAGGCCATCCTGAGATCCCATTCGCTGATCCAAGATGTCATACCCAAGTCCAGGGTCTTGGCATCCTACCCCGACCTGCGGCCCAACTTCGTCGATTATTTCCCTGATTACGTGGTAACGGCTCAGGAAGGATACGCCTTCCGGGGTATGAACTATCATCATGGACAGCTATTCATGGCTGACACCTACGCCCGTACGGTGCCGGTCTTTTCCGCTATCGGACGTCCCGGGCATGTCCGGGACATACGGGGTCTGATGGACCAGGCTCTGGACGCCGGGAAAAAAGTGCTGCTGGTGGTGATCGAAGGCTGCCGCCAAGGGAGCCTGCCGGCAGAGTTCGAGGCATGCGGCAATATGGATGATTGGTATTCGTACCGGGGCATACAGCTGTATCATATCCTGCACACCGGCATGCCGTTTTATCAAACCGATAACCCGCCGGTTTTTAACCGGTCCTGGAAACCGCGCAATACTGAATATCCGCTGTCGGGCTTTACCAATGCCCACCGGGAGGAGTCCATCGGTGCCCGCCCGGGGATACGTACGGCAGCAGTGAGCAGCCGGGGCATAGTGGCCCAGACGGTGACCAACGCTGATCTGATGCTGGAAAGTTACTGCCGGGACCTGTCCAACATGGGAATCCTGGCCGCCTTCAAACCCGATAAGCTCTAGGTCGATCTATCGATCAAGCTGACCGGACTGTGATCCTGACCAAAGGCGGCAGCACCATGAAACTGGTGGTGGGCCGAACTTTCCTGACCGTAGCCTGGGTGGCAGAAGCGTTCCGGCAGACCGCGGTCTGGGATGCCAGTGCCGCCACCATCACTATAGAGCTTAAATAGGCGATCAGGATGATCAGGGGGACAGTTCTCCCGCCGGTAACGGCAGGTTTTGTTTTTCTCCGCCAATAGTCACTTTTTAATTATCGTTTGTTGGACAAACATCCATATATTCGTATTGTCATGACGCCCGTAATGATTACAATTGTAATTGGTATGTCCTCATTACATAGCGCTTGGGGGTTGAGCGGTGAGAAGCAAGTTGGTTTGGGGTTGGGTCATGGTTGTGTGCCTATGGTTGGGCGGGGGGATCAATGCCTGTGCAGCCGCTGACGCAGCCTCCGATATAGTCAATCCGGTGATCGAGGTTTCCTCGGTTTGGGATGAAATCACGGTGTCCGTTAATGGGACTCCGGTCGATTTCCCGGACCAATCTCCCTATCTGTCCAACAACCGCACCATGGTCCCCCTAAGATTTATAAGCGAGGCCATGGGAGCTAAGGTCACTTGGGATGAAGCCAACCGCCAAGTGGTGGTGAAAGGCGACCGGGTGATCGAACTCAGCCTGGATTCCAATCATGCCACCATCGATGGAATGGTATTCCTGTTGGATGCCCCTCCCGAGATTGCCGGACTGCGCGCCATGGTCCCCTTGCGGTTTGTCAGCGAAGCCCTGGGCGCAGAGGTCAAATACCTCCCCTCCGCCAACCCCAGCGCGAACCCGCCGGATTGGAAGATCGACGTCAGTGTCAGCGAACAGAAGGTGCGTGTCTATGATGGCGATAACCTAATAAAGGATTGGGTCGCCTCTACCGGGGTGAACAACTCTACCCCCACCGGCACCTTTTTGCTCCAGAATCGGGGAGAATGGTTCTTCAGTTCCAAATACCAGCAGGGCGCGCAGTATTGGGTGTCGTTCAAGGACTGGGGCACCTACCTTTTCCATAGTGTGCCCATGGACCGGCAGGGAACGGTCATTGATGTGGAAGCGGCCAAGTTGGGGACGCCGGCCTCCCATGGATGTGTGCGGCTGGCCACCGAGGATGCCCAGTGGCTGTACCGAAACATCCCCACCGGCACCCCGGTTTCTATCCGCGC
>JAAYJY010000233.1 GCA_012522705.1 Syntrophomonadaceae bacterium
CACCTGCAGCAGATAGCTGCCAACGCCATTGAACCCATCGACATCGTGGCGGTCAACCTCTATCCCTTCCGGGAAACCATAGCCAAACCGGATGTGAGTCTGGCCGAGGCCATTGAGAATATCGACATCGGCGGGCCTGCCATGGTCCGCTCGGCGGCCAAGAACTACCAGGACGTGGTGATAATCGTCAAGCCGGAATTCTATCCACCGGTGCTGCAGGAACTGCAGACCTCCGGCCAGGTCAGTGAGTCCACCAGGTTCCAGCTGGCCCGGGAGGCTTTTTCCCACACTGGCGCCTATGATGCCATGATATCCTCATACCTGGCCCGCCTGCAGGGTGTGCCTTTTCCGGACAATATGGTCCTGGCCGGGGAGAAGGTTTATGAACTGCGTTACGGGGAAAACCCCCACCAGAAGGCAGCCTTTTACCGCAGCCCGGACCCGGGCCTGGGATTGGCCGATGCCCGCCAGCTGAACGGCAAAGAGCTGTCCTATAATAACATCGTCGATATCCAGGCCGGCTGGTCATTGGTCAAGGAATTCGACCAGACTGCCTGTGTGATAATCAAACACACTAATCCCTGCGGAACTGCGATAGCGGCTACCTTGGCCGAAGCCTATGAAAATGCTTTTGCCGGCGATCCGGTTTCCGCATATGGCGGCATAATCGCCTTCAACCGAACCGTAGACCTGAACACCGCCCGCAAAGCAGCCGAGCCCTTTATGGAATGCATTATCGCCCCCGGCTACGAGCCCGAAGCCCTGGTGGTGCTGCAGGCCAAGAAAAATCTGCGCCTGCTGGAATTGCCGATAGTGACCGCCGCAGAGATGCAGGACAAGTCGGTGGAAGGCGGATTCGTGGTGCAGGAAAGTGACCAGGGCGCGGTGGATATGGATAACATCCAGGTGGTGACCAAGAAGGCGCCCACTGAAGAGGAACTGCAAGAGATGGCTTTTGCCATGAAGGTGGCCAAGCATGTCAAGTCCAATGCCATCGTGATCGCCAAAAAAGGCATGACCATCGGGGTCGGGGCGGGACAGATGAACCGGGTGGGTTCTGCCGCTATCGCTCTACAGAACCGGGAGGCCTGTAAGGGTGCCGTGATGGCCTCTGACGCCTTCTTCCCCTTTAAGGACACGGTAGAACTGGCGGCCCAGGCTGGCATCACCGCCATCATTCAGCCGGGGGGTTCGATCCGCGATCAGGAGAGCATCGAAGAATGCGACCTTCATGGGATCAGCATGATATTCACCGGCACGCGTCATTTCAAGCATTAAGAGCAGGAGGCGAGCGAGCTTGGGTATGAGAGTATTGGTAATCGGGTCCGGCGGCCGTGAGCACGCCCTGGTGTGGAAACTGGCGCAGAGTCCCAGGGTCGAACAACTGTATGCCGCCCCGGGCAATCCCGGCATGGCTGCCCAGGCAGAATGCATAGATATAAAAGCTGATGATATAGAGGGTCTGCTGGATTTCGCCCAGCAGAACAGGATCGGCCTGACCGTGGTGGGACCGGAAGCACCGTTGGTCAAGGGTATAGTGGACGCTTTCCGGTCCGCCGGGCTGGAGATATTTGGCCCTACCGCGGCCGCCGCCCGCTTGGAAGGCAGCAAGGTGTTCGCCAAGAATTTGTTTAAGAAATATGGGATCCCCACCGCTCGCTTTGAGGTATTCGACGATGTATCCGCCGCTCGTGCCTATGCGGCTACTTTTACCAACCAGGGTCAGTCCGTGGTGGTGAAGGCCCACGGCCTGGCAGCCGGCAAAGGGGTAGTAGTGGCGGCCGACCAGACAGACGCGGAGGAAGCGACCACCCGCATCATGCAGGACAAGAGTTTTGGCGCTTCCGGGGATCAAATAGTGGTGGAGGAGTGTCTGGTAGGGCAGGAATTGAGTTTCTTTGCTATCAGCGATGGCCGGAATTTTCTCCCCCTGCTGTCCGCTCAGGACCACAAGCGGATCTTCGAGAATGATGAGGGGCCCAACACCGGGGGCATGGGAGCTTATACCAACCCGCCCCTGTACACGCCGATTTTGTACCAGCGCATCGCGGAAGAGGTTATCAAGCCCACCATTGCCGCCATGCGCCAGGAAGGCTGTCCTTATACCGGGGTTTTGTATGCCGGCCTGATGATAACGGCTGAAGGGCCCAAGGTTTTGGAGTATAACGCCCGCTTTGGGGACCCGGAGACCCAGGTCTTGATGCCCATGATCAAGAGCGACCTGCTGCCGCTGTTGGCAGGAGCGGCCCGGGAGGATCTGACCGGAGTTTCGGTAGAACTGGAAACCGGGGCCTGCGTGGGAGTGGTGCTGGCCTCGGGGGGCTATCCGGGCTCATACCAGAAGGGCAAGGTCATCCAGGGCTTGGAAGACCTGGATGCTGGGACAATGGTGTTCCAGGCCGGCACCGCGCTGCGGGATGGGTGTCTGATCACTGATGGCGGCCGGGTGTTGGCGGTGGTCTGCAGGGGGGACAGCATCCGCGAGGCGATCGACACTGTTTACCGGGAGACAGCCAAGGTGAGTTTCGAAGGCATGCATTATCGCCGCGACATTGGCCGGCGGGCATTGTCAGAGTGATGATCGCACGATCAGGAGGACGGTTCTCTTGGTCGCCGCTAATATTAAGGGAGGCTGCGTGTGAGTAAAGAAAAGAACCCCTATATCAGGGTACCGCTGGCGATAGCGTTCATAGCCATGTTGTTTTTCTTGCCGACCCGGGAGTTTCTGAAGCTCACCTTCCTCTTGGGCTGCCCTTTTATTCTTATACTGGGTTATATGGTCAAAAGACCCCGCTATAGCTTGACATGGATCCTGGCAGGCCTGTTGCTGCTGCCCATCGTGGGCTACTATGTCTACAGCCTGATACATCTGCCCGAACGGGTCCAGGTCCACGCGATCATAAGCGAAGGAGCCGGGCTGGTGGCTGAGGGCCGTTTTGATGAGGCCATCGCGGAGTACGAGAAATTGGAGGAATTCGGTCACGTGGATCGGATGGAGAAGGCAATCGCGAAGGCCGAGAGGGAAAGGGATGCCCGCCAGCAGCTGATCCAAGCCCAGGAACTTTTAAACAGCGGCCACGAGGGGGAAGCCCGCAAGATACTGGAAGCGATCCCGGTCGAATCCAGGGCTGGTCAGGAAGCTTCAAAAATATTGCGAGGCTTGAAATAATATGTTGATATTGAGGCGGTAATAATATGCCAGTAACTCTGCAGACTATCAAAGACAACCCCCTGGTCAACGATTATTTGAAGATGGGCAACAACTATATAGGCTGTGTGGGGGCGCTGGAACATAATGTCCAGCATGCGGAATACACTTCCGCCTTATGCTCTGACATCCTGACTCAACTGGGATGTCCCGAACGGGAGGCGGAGCTGGGGGCTATCGCCGGTTATCTCCATGATATCGGCAACCTGGTCAATCGTTATGGTCATGGGATGTCGGGAGCCTTGATGGCTTTCGGCATATTGACGGACATGGGGATGGAACCGGAGGAGATAGCTACTATTATCGGCGCCATCGGCAACCACGAAGAACATGCCCAGGGCCAGCCGGTCAATAACGTGGCGGCCGCCCTTATCCTTGCCGACAAATCGGATGTGCATCGCACCCGGGTGCGCAAAAACGATTTCGCCGCTTTTACTACCAGGGATCGGGTGAATTACGCGGTGACCCGTTCCGGGTTGGAAGTGGAATCGGGATCACGGACTATAATAATGAGGCTGGAGATCGACACCCAGGTTACCTCGGTGATGGAATATTTCGAAATATTTCTCACCAAGATGCTGATGTGCCGTCATGCTGCCCAACATTTGCGGTGCGAGTTTGAACTGTTTATAAACGATACCCGGCTGTTGTAATGGGAAGCCGGGTGTATAAACCGAATCAGGGAACATAAGGAGTTGGCTATGAGGAACAGAGAAATACCCAAGGGCCTGCGAGATCTGCTGCCGGACGAGATGAGGACCCGCCGCAAACTGGAAAGGAAAGCGGTGGAGCTGTTTGCCGCCTGCGGTTATGATGAGGTGCTGACCCCGACCTTCGAGTTTCTGGAGGTAGTGGAGGCGGGCGGCAATATCCGGGAAAAGCTGTTTCTGTTTATGGACCGGGAAGGCGGTATCCTGTCGCTGCGGCCGGAGATGACCGTCTCCATAGCCCGTCTGGCCTCCACCCATCTGCAGGATGGGATGCTGCCCCGGCGCCTCTTCTACTCAGCCAACGTATTCCGTCACGTCCAGCCCCATCTGGCTCAATACCGGGAGTTCTGGCAGACCGGGATTGAATTGCTGGGAGCCGCCGGCCCCCGGGCCGACGCCGAGGTGATCGGCCTGGCCGTAAAGGTGATGCGGGAGTTCGGCCTGGAGAACTTCAAGGTTAGCCTCAACCATATCGGTATATTTAATTCCCTGTTGGATGTGCGCGACATCGAGCCTAAAGACCGGGAATTGGTCCGCCGCCTGGCTACCAAGAAAGATCTGGTGGGACTGACGGAGGCCCTGGACCGGATGCCGGTGGACGACTTGCTTAAAGAGACCATAGCCTTGCTGCCTACCCTGCATGGAGGACTGGAGGTTTTGCAAAAACTGTCCTACCTGGATGAAAATCCGTCCTGCGCTCGGGCGGCGGAAGAACTGACCGCCACCTATAACGCCCTCAAAGCGATGGGAGTGGAAGAACAGGTGCTGATAGACATGGGTATCCTGCGGGGTTTGGACTATTATACCGGGGTGGTGTTCGAAGGATTTTCCCCGGACCTGGGTTATGGATTGCTGGGGGGAGGGCGCTACGACCGCCTCTTGTCCCAGTTCGGTTTTCCCTGCCCGGCCACCGGATTTGCCCTGGGATTGGATCGCTTGACCTTGGTGCTTAAGGACCGGGAACAGGAGCCAACCCGCTACCTGGTGGGCGGGGAAGATTGGGCGGCTATGGTGGCTGCCGCGGAGACGATGAGAAACGAAGGCTGTGTCGTGAATCTGGATGTAGAGGGACTGGACCGCGACCAACTGCAAGCCAAGGTGGCTGACCAGCCCGGATGGAGCCTCATCTATATCGATGACCTCGCGCAAGGGGGTAGATGATTATGGAGGACAACCGCCTGACCATAGCCTTATCCAAGGGTACTCTGCTCAAACCTACTGTTGCCCTGTTGGAATCGGCCGGGCTGCCTGCGGATGGCGTCCTGTCTGATAGCCGGGCCATGATTTTCGATCACCCCGGGGAGCCCCCCATCCGTTATATAATCTGCCGCCCCACCGATGTCCCGGCCTATGTGGAACACGGGGCCGCCGACCTGGGCATCGTGGGCAAGGATGTCATAGTCGAGCAGGGCAAGGACGTATTCGAGATGGCCGATCTCAAATACGGCTACTGCCGCTTCGTAGTGGCCATTCCGGCGGGGTTGGAGGGTATAAACCTGAGGGACTTGAATTATAGACGCGTGGCTACCAAGTTCCCCCGCGTGGCTGAAAATTTCTTCCGTCAGCAGGGTTTGCAGGCTGAGGTCATCGAACTGCATGGCAATATCGAACTGGCCCCGCTGATGGGTCTGTCCGACGTGATCGTCGACCTGGTCTCGACCGGACGCACCTTGAAGGAAAACAATCTGCTGGAACTGGTCACCATAATGGATTCGACCAGCCGTCTGATCGGCAACCTGGTCAGTTTCCGGACCAAATACGACGTCATCCAGCCTTTGCTGGAAAAAATAAAAGCATTGGTGAAGGAGCAATAGCGATGCGGATAAAGAGACTGGACACCGCCCAAGGGGGCCTGGAGGCATTTATTGCCGCCGGGGCCATCGACCTGGGGCTTTACGAAGCCGGGGTGAAAGCCATCGGTGAGGAGGTGCGAACCCAAGGCAACCGGGGGATATTCGCCTGCACCGCCCGTTATGACGGGGCGGCCATCGACGAGTCGAATTTCCTGGTGAGTGAAACCGAGGTAGAGGAAGCCTGGGACCAGGTCGACGATGATCTCGTGTTCGCCCTGCGCAAGGCCATCGATAACATAACCCTGTTTCACCAAAGGCAATTGCGCAACTCCTGGATGGAACCGGATGAGAAAGGCAATATCCTGGGGCAGCTGTATCGCCCCCTGGAAAGGGTAGGCATCTATGTTCCGGGCGGTACCGCTGCTTATCCGTCCTCGGTACTCATGAATGCCATACCGGCCATGGTCGCCGGGGTAAGGGAGATCGCCATGGTCAGCCCCCCCGACCGGCAGGGCCGCATGAATCCGTACACCCTGGTGGCGGCGGCGGAACTGGGCTTGACCGAGATCTACAAGATGGGCGGAGCCCAGGCGATTTTCGGATTAGCCTGGGGCACTGAAACCATCCGCAATGTGGACCTGATCAGCGGGCCGGGCAATATTTATGTTACCATAGCCAAGAAGATGGTTTATGGCGACTGCAATATCGATATGCTGGCTGGTCCCAGCGAGATCCTGATTGTAGCCGACCGGGCGGCAAATCCGGTCTATGTGGCGGCGGACATGATGTCCCAGGCGGAGCATGATGTGCTGGCCCGCAGCATCCTGGTCACCGATGATGCCGGCCTGATGGACGCGGTGGAAAAGGAGATCGGGCGCCAGGTAAAATACCTTTCCCGTCCGGAGATAATCGAGAAATCACTGACCGAACATGGGGCCATGATCAAGGTGGCCGACCTCCGGGAAGCCTGCGCGGTGGCCAACAAGGTTGCCCCCGAGCACCTGGAGCTGATGGTCGACAAACCATTTGAGATCCTAAGCCTGATAAAGAATGCTGGAGCCATATTCCTGGGCAGCAACACCCCTGAACCGGTGGGGGATTATCTCGCCGGCCCCAACCACATCCTGCCTACCGGAGGGACGGCCCGTTTCTATTCTCCGGTCACCGTCGATACCTTTACCAAGGCCTCCAGTATAATATACTATTCCCGGCGGGGGATGGAAGAAGATGCAGATGATATCATCAAATTTGCCCAGGTGGAAGGCCTGACTGCTCATGCCAATTGTCTGCACGTAAGAAAGGAGAGCTGATATGGCGGAAGAAAGAAGAGTTGGGGATATCAAGCGCAAGACCCGCGAGACCGAGGTCTTTGTGGAACTGGAACTGGACGGGAACGGGCTGCACCAGATCGACACCGAGATAACTTTCCTGAGCCATATGCTGACCCTGTTCGCAGTTCACAGCCTCTGCAACCTGAAGCTGGCTGCCCGGGGCGACATGGAGGTAGATGACCATCATACCGTCGAGGATATCGGTATCTGCATGGGCGAAGCGATTAAAATGGCCCTGGGGGACAAGAAGGGCATCACCCGGTATGGCGAGGCTATCATCCCCATGGATGAAGCCCTGGCCCGGGTGATCATCGATTTGTCCAATCGCCCCGGCTTGTTCTATGACGTACCGGTGACGGCGGAGCGTCTGGGGGTCTTGAGCACGGAGAATATCAAAGAGTTCTTTCAGGCG
>JAAYJY010000234.1 GCA_012522705.1 Syntrophomonadaceae bacterium
CATCGCGATGGCTAGATGACAGGGCGCCCCGGGGTCGGAGTCCTTGGCACGCTTGACATAGTTATGATGCAGCAACTCGGGAGATCCTATTTACTCTTCTTCGGGAACGAGAAACGAAGGAGTATGATCGACAAGTGATCATAAAACAAGGGAGTCAAATGGGAAATAGGAAGTCGGATCGTTGCGTAGTACTGATGAAACCGGGTAATGCCGGAGGAGGAAAGGCAATGACACAATGGAGCCCTTACAGAGGAGACATTTTCCACACCTGAGGTGGATGCCAAATGGAAACAGGACTTGTAAGGATAGCGGAGATAGCCAGAGAGAGGCCAAAGGAGCGATTTACGACACTGATCCATCACATTAACCAAACATCCCTGATGAAATGCGGACGGGCGGAAACAGAGTAAGAAATCCGGTTTAAACGAGATTTATCGTGAGAAGTCAGGCCAGGCCATAGTACCGGAGTTTTCTAGAAACGAAGGGAAGGACCGAACCAGAGAAGGTGTGGGTCAATGAAAGCTACTGAGGGTGATAACTTGAAACACAGACAACTTCGTTTTGAAGACTATCTGAAATAGGTATCTGCGGAACAGAGAAAGTATGCAGAAGTGTGTGAGTCACCAAAGATGGCTGAAACCGGCAGCATCGACACAAGCCAGCAGAGGGAAGGATTGTTAGAGCAAGACACAGGTGGCGTATGTGAAAAAGGTCAAATACCTGGGGTACAGCTTATACGTTCATAAAGGAGAAGAAAGGCTCAGGATACATCCCAAGAGCGTCCAGAAATTCAAGGGTAAAATCCGGGAAGTTACGGGGCGCAGCAACGGGATGGGAGTCGAGGCGGGAAAAGTCCGATTAAACCAATTGGTCCAAGGATGGATGAACCACTTCAAGCTTGCCGATGCAAAGATGCTGATACAAGGCTTGGATGAATGGATCAGGAGTCGCATACGGATGGCGATCTGGAAACGGCGGAAGAAAATCCGGACCCGATTTGATAACCTCAAATGCTTGGAAATCAAGGATGAACAGGCATGGAGGTGGCCAACACAAGGAAAGGCTATTGGCGTAGTGCCCATAGCCCAATCTTGCTAATAGCCTTATCCAACCAAGGATTTAAACGGGCCGGATACCTCAGTCTGATGGAATGTTACTCTGCCAAGTAAGGTGTAAACTCTGGAACCGCCGTATACCGAACGGTACGTACGGTGGTGGGGCAGGTCGGTAGGTGAACTAATCACCTACCTCCTACCCGGTCAGCACTTCATTGATGAGGTAAAATATAGATGACGACACTTAGTAAACGGTTGACTCTGGTGGCGGAGATGATACGTCCTGGCCGCACGGTGGCTGATATTGGCGGTGACCATGCCCGGTTGGCTTTGTTCTTGGTTGAACAGGGCGTTGCTTCACGAGTGATAATCAGTGAACTGGGCGACGGACCATTTACCCGAGCGGGTCGTTCCTTACAGGAAAATTCCTGCCGGGGAAAGATAGAGCTGCGCCGCGGCAACGGACTGCAGGTGCTGCTTCCCGGTGAGGTTGATGAAGTTGTAGTGGCGGGAATGGGTGGCGATACCATCGTCGATATTTTGAGTTATGATTGGGACAAGGCGGCTTCTTTCCAGCACTTTCTTTTTCAGCCCATGACCAAGGCCAAGACCGTACGGGCCAATTTGGCGGAACAGGGATGGCCTATCGAGGATGAAAGGCTGGTGCGGGAGAAAAACCGTATCTACATAATGATCGCTGCCCGGCCGGGCCACTCGCCATATTCCCTTAGTACCTTGGAATTGGAGGTGGGTCCCTTGATCCTGAGGGCGGAAAACGAACTCCAAAGAGAATACATTAGAGGAATACTGCATAAGCTGCGGACAGCACACCGGCAAATGATACATTCATCAAGAGCTGATATTACCAGGGCTGCCGCGGTTGACCTGGAGAATATAGGCCGATTGGAGGAGATATTGAATGCCAGTCACAGTGAAGGCCATAGCTGATATCCTGGAAGAACATTTCCCCCCGCATTTGGCTGCTGAGTGGGACAACCCGGGCCTGCAGGTTGGTTCCCGGCACCATCTGGTGGAAAATATTTTATTGGTCCTGGACATTGACGATGAAGTCGTCGATTTCGCCTGCCGCTATCGGTGTGGGCTTATCATTACCCATCATCCCTTTTTCTTCGCCCCGGTCAAATCGATCAACTATGATCAAAGCCAGGGACGACTGCTAAAGAAGATTATCGAAGCCGGGATCACAGTCTATTCAGCCCATACCAACCTGGACGCCGGAGCCAGGGGCCTTAACCAGGTTCTGGCAGAAAGATTGGGACTAGTGGATATCAGACACCTGGACCGATGGCACTGTGAAAAGCTTTTCAAACTGGTTGTATATGTGCCCTCATCACATGAGGAAGAGGTCCGGGCTGCTATTCTTGGTGCCGGAGCCGGACACACAGGAAGGTACCAGGATTGCAGCTTCATGAGCAAGGGGATCGGCAGTTTCCGCCCATTACCCGGCAGCCAGCCTTTCATTGGGCAGCAGGGGAGGCTGGAAGAGGTGGAGGAATTCCGCCTGGAGAGCATAGTGCCACAATCAAGGCTTGAACAGGTGATAGAAAGGATGGGCGGGGTACATCCTTATGAGGAGATCGCCTATGATCTGTACCCACTGGAACTGGATGGACCGATATACAGCATGGGCAGGGTCGGCAGGCTGGCCACGCCTTGCCGGCTGGAAGAATACTGCCGCCAGGTCAAACAAGTCCTCAAGTTGGACCATCTCCGGGTGGCGGGGAATATGGACCAGATGATCAAGAGAGTAGCGGTGGTCAGCGGTGCCGGGGCCGATTATGCTTCTCTGGCTCTGCTTAAAGGATGCGATGTCCTGGTTACCGGGGATGTAAAATATCATCAGGCCAAGGATGCGCGGGACGCCGGCTTGGCCATGATCGATGCCGGACATGAGGGTACCGAGCGAATCATGGCGGATTTAATCAAACCGCTGTTAGTAAAAGAAATGAAAAATCGTGGTCTGGACGCACAAATATTTGGAATGGAGAGCCAAGAAGTCCTAAAAACCTGTTAAACTATTCGTATAATTAATTATAAAGCCGGCGTATAAATGATTTAGGATATGGAATGCCTAAATATCGGGATTATTTGAGGATACCGATGTATAGAAACCGGATACTATTGGTAGAATCTAAATAAAGGGTAGGCCAGTAAGATTGGCTATCCTATAAAAAAACTAAAGAATATCTGCAGAATACAGAAAGAATTTCAAATATTTTAGTTTTTTTAGCAGGATTTGCCGATTTAATGGGGAATGTAAACTTACGTCAAAAAATATTAAGGGAGGATTAAGTCGTGAACAAATCGGAACTTGTGAAAGCCCTGGCTGAAAAGACCGAATTCACACAAAAGGATGCGGCTAAAGCCCTGGAAGCAATGGTAATCACAATCCAGGAGACGCTGGCAAAAGGGGACAAGGTGCAGATTATCGGGTTTGGTAGCTTTGAAGTACGTGATCGCAAGGAAAGAAAGGTCATTAGCCCGGCGACCCGCCAGGAAATTGTCGTTCCCGCTACTAAAGTTCCTGCATTTAAACCCGGCAAATCCTTAAAAGAAGCTGTTGCAGTCAAGCCCGCCGCCAAAGGCAAAAAGGGCGCCAGCAAGAAAAAGAAATAGGACATTAAAGTAAACAAGAGGTATGCCATTTTAGCATACCTCTTTTTTAGTGGAAATAATCGTGGATGGGGCCGCCAATTATCAGCGAAAAACCAGGGATCAGGCAGGAATGATAGTAAAAAAGTGAAATATATTAATGAAATGTTCTCTATTAAGCTTTAGTCCACAAAGAAAGATGCAAGTAAATCTATAAGCGGAGTTCTGTGTTCGATAGCCATCTATCTAGGATGCCAGTTGCCTGACACCTCATGCGACCTAACCCGGGAGCGAGGCGGGCAACCTCGCGGCTCCTCTATTCGGTCTTGCTCCAGGTGGGGTTTGCCTAGCCAGACAGTCACCTGCCTGCTGGTGAGCTCTTACCTCACCGTTCCATCCTTACCAGGGGATACCTGGCGGTTTATTTCTGTGGTACTATCCTTGGGGTCGCCCCCACTGGACGTTATCCAGCACCGTGCCCTATGGAGCTCCGACTTTCCTCAGGTATTGCTACCCGCGACTATCCGATTTACTTGCGACTATGATTATACACGAATTTTGTAGTTCCAACCACATGTTATCATGCTCAAATAACGAAACAATTTCAAATTTCTTAAAAAAAGTAGGAAGGGCGGCAGGATATTGTGTGTGTTTGGAGAATAGGTATTAAAGAATTGACAAAGAGGACGAGTAAAGCTTAACAGTCAAGACTATACTCATGTTACGCTATCCCAGTAATAGAATTGACTTTAGTAATCTACATGCAGAGGGGGTGAAAAAGTGTTGGCAATATTTGCTTCAGGAGCAGGGGGTGAAGGGTTGTTCTATAATCCTGTTGTCCTTCTCCTATCGGTACTGGTGGCGATCTGCATATTCGTGAAATTCTGCGGCTGGGCGAAAGGATTCCAGTTATCCGGGTCATTGAAGAAGTGGGTATTCATTCTGACCGGAGTTGGATTGGTCTTTTTTAATGTCCTGTACAGTATGGGTAACAAACAGATTTTGGCCAGCGGTGATTGGAGCGGTGCAACCATCGCAGTATTGGCTTCATTGGCATGGATATTGGTATTTTCGTTCGTACTGATGGCGGAAACCAAGACCCAATCCTGATAATATTAAGCAAAAGACGGCTGCGGCCGTCTTTTTTTGTTAGAATTAGAATTATATTCACGACTGGGAGACGATTGGATAATGGCCGATTATGCCAAGATGACTATACTGACGCCAGATGGCGAAGCCCAGATCTTCTGGGTCCTGCCCGGCAAGACGGTTTGGGAAGCCATGGAGATAGGTGGCTGGGATACCGGCGGGGCCTGCGGCGGGCAGGGAACCTGTTCCAAATGTAAATTCCGTATCAGCGGACAGATCAGTCCTATATCGCGGGGCGAAAGGGAAAGGCTTATCCCGGAAGAGGTACGCAATGGACAGCGGCTGGCATGTATGACATCAATTCTGGGCGATTTTACCGTACATATCGACTTTTGGCCGGATGGGTCCGATGCCAAGGCCAAAATATTTGGATATCGGTTTGAGGGGGCTCTGCCGGTTTATAATAAGGAGTTCTTTATCCCAGGGCTGGACAAGGAGGCTCCCATACCTATATTCGATCGGATCAGGCAAGCTCTACCCGAATACCGATTGGAACTTGCTCCCGAGAATTTTAACTACCTGGCCGGACTCGACCGGCAGGGACGGCCGGCGCTGGAATTGTTCGGGTTAGTGATGGATGACCGACGGGTTATCAAGATTGTTCGCCCCCGCGAAAAGGTCCTGGGGTTGGCCCTCGACATCGGAACTACCAGCCTTTTCGCGGCAGTGGTGGATCTGGAGGACGGCCGGGTAGCAGCGATCGCATCCCATTCTAATATGCAGCGGATTTATGGGGATGATATAATTGCCCGGGTCAATCATGTGCGTGAGCAATCTGATGGGTTGGCTACCATGCAGCGCATCCTGGTGAACAACCTAAACAGCATGATAACAGAATGCGCCGCTAAATCAGGGATAAACCCGGAACATATATACAAGGTGGTGGCGGTCGGGAATCCAGTGATGCTGCATTTTTTGGCTGGCATAAGTACGGCCGGGTTCGAAAGAGCGCCCTACACTGGTGTTTTTAGCGAAACCATGAGCATCCCGCTGGAAGGCACGGGTCTGCAAACCAATCCCGCTGCCATGATGCTCATGCTGCCCCAACTGGGAGGCTTTGTGGGTGCCGATACCACCGCTTGCCTCTTAACCCTGGAACCCTACCGGGATAATACTTGGCTGTTGCTTGATATCGGCACTAATGGGGAGATTGTGCTCAATCACCAGGGATACATGTGGACAGCCTCGGCAGCGGCAGGACCTGCCTTCGAGGGAGGAGCGGTAACCTGTGGGATGAGAGCGGGTGCGGGAGCCATTGACCGGGTAGCCTGGATCGATGGACAATCGGAAACGCGGGTTATTGGGGAGGGCCCACCTCGGGGAATATGCGGCTCAGGCATAATCGATCTGCTGTCAGTATTACTGACCAACGGGTTCATAGACAAAAAAGGCACTTTTACTCCGGAAGCGGAGGCGGTTTTTGCCAGTCGGGAAGGTAAGCGCGGCCGGGAGTTGATCTTGGCTGGTGAAGAAGTGGGTGCCGACAGCCTCCTGGTGTTTAACCAGGAAGACATAAGACAGGTGCAATTGGCCCGCTCGGCAATTCGGACGGCTATCGCCATAATGATGAACGAGGCTGGTATAGACGCGGGCAGATTGGAGCATGTATTCCTGGCGGGCACCTTCGGGACCTATGTAGATCCAGCCAGCATCACTAATATTGGGGTGATTCCCCCGGTGGACCTGGAACGGGTCAAGAATATTGGCAATGCCGCCGGTGACGGAGCCATAATGGCCCTGATCAGGCCCGACAAAGTCAAAGCCGCGGAGAAGCTGAAAACCCAAGTGAAATACATTGAGCTGGCGCTTCGCGAAGAGTTCCAGGACCTCTTTTTAAAGAACCTGGATTTTTAGGGACACTGCTATCCCCCGATTCTTCCTAATATCGCGTAAGGGCACATCTTGATTTATGCCGTGGCGAGTGTTTAGATTTAATACGATGAGCAGGAGGCATCAGTTTTGTTGGATTATCACGTGCATGCGCTGGCCCATGGGGAATACAGCTATACTCAGGATTGGATAGACAGTTATCTCGACTGGGCCTATCAAGTTGGAGTCCATGAGATAGGCTTTTGCGAGCATGATGAGTTCGCCCCCTTGGTCGATATGGAGGTATATCATTCTATTCGGGGCTCGGCTCGCCACGATATCAGGGTCAGATTGGGTATTGAGATGGATTTTGTCCCGGACCGGGAAGAAGTGATGCCGAAGTCCATCCAAACTGACAATTATGATTATATTATAGGGTCGGTCCACTTTGTCGATGGTTGGGGCTTTGATCATCCTGACCATCGATCCGGATACGATGAGCGGGATATCGATGAGATCTACCGCCGCTACGCAGAGATATTGATGCTGTCCACTGCCAGTCGCCGTTTCGATATAGTTGGGCATATCGACTTGATTAAGATATGGGGGCATCGGCCCCGCCTTAAGTCTGCTTTGGCTTACCTGGATCCAGTACTGAAGAGTATCAAATACCATGGCCTGGCGGTGGAGATCAATAGCAGCGGTTTACGCAAACCGGTGGGTGAGATTTATCCCAGCCCGGATATCGTAGAACGCATGTATGATTACAATATCCCGGTTACACTAGGTTCAGATGCCCATCATCCCCGGCAGGTGGGGTTGGGCCTGGTTGAAGCGTATCGCTGCGCCCGCCGGGCGGGTTACCAACGCTGCGTAAGTTTCGAGCGCCGGGTGATGACGGTGGCGCCATTGAAATACTGATAGAAGGAGTCTGGGAAGGCTAAATGAGTCACATCGCGTTATTGATCATCAGTCTGGGGATAATCCTTCTCGGGGCGGAATTGTTTGTTAATGGGGTTGAGTGGCTGGGCAAGATCTTCAACCTCTCCGAAGGTGCGGTGGGTAGTGTACTGGCAGCGGTAGGCACGGCTCTGCCGGAGACCCTCATTCCCATCATAGCCATACTGTTCAGCCGCGGCGGAGCAGGGGTGGAGATCGGCATCGGCGCCATATTGGGGGCCCCCTTAATGCTTTCCACCCTGGCCATGTTCGTCACCGGTGTGGCAGTATATATATTCAGTAAACGACGGACAGCCGGAACCAAAGTCCACTGTGACTATTCCTCCATGAGAAGGGATCTGCTATTTTTCATCATAGTGTATGGCGTAGCTATAATGGCTGGGCTCATTCCGGTCAGCTACCGAATCTGGCAGGTCTTGATAGCATTGGTACTGATAAGCGCTTATATTTGGTATGTCCGTTTGATGCTTAGCCAGGAAAGGGATATCGAATCGGAAAGCTTCATCCCTCCCTGTTATTTTGACCGCCAGGACGAAATTCCTGATACGGGTCGGGTCGGCGCCCAAGTGCTGGTGGCCTTAGGCTGCATAGTTATAGGCGCCCATTTCTTTGTTAATGCCATCACTGCGCTAGCGGCTGTTTACATGGTACCGGCATTTGTACTAGCCCTGATAATAACCCCCATTGCTACCGAACTGCCTGAGAAATTCAATAGTGTGATATGGATATCGCGGGAGAAGGACGGTCTGGCCTTGGGTAATATCACCGGGGCTATGGTTTTTCAAAGTTCGCTTATTCCGGCCTTGGGGATTCTACTGACTGATTGGCAGCTTACCTCCGGTGCTCTATATTCAGCAGTATTGGCTATATCTGCTTCGGCTATATTGTTTGTCTATCTGCAGCGAGAGAGAAGAATGTCAGCTCTGATGCTCCTTTTGTGTGGAGGATTTTATGCACTGTTCCTGACGGCGGTTTTTACAGGGATTATCACCTGATAAATATTTGGGAGGGATGATGGAAATGAACGATAACCCGTATGACAAGGCTCATGAACTGGTGAAGGCACTCAAGGCAGATGAAAGATACCAGCGACTAGCAGCCGCACAGCGAATACTCAACGACGACCCGTCAGCCAAGAAGAAGCTGGGCCTGTTCAGAAATCTACAGTTGGAGGTAAACCAGGCTGAGATGTTGGGCCAACCGATAACTGAGGAGCAAGCCCAGCAGGTGGCGCTGGAATACGCCAAGCTTAGCCGCAACAAAGTAATAGCCCAGGTGTTCGACGCCGAGGCGGCTTTCGTGCAGATGTTTTATGATATCCAACAAATCATTCAGAAGGGACTGGAAAGCGACTTCCCCCTCTAACATCTCCGGTTATGGGCTGGAACATGTTGCACTGGCAAGAACCCAACCCGGAGGATCAGGAATTGTGTAGACGGGCCAGCCATCCGGATGTGAGGTTGCCCAGGGAGTTGGTTTTTTGTTACGCTAATTACAGCCAAGGTGGTTAAGAATGATTATTGGGATAGCGGTTGGTTTTCGGTTTTAGAAACGAAAAGTCGATTTTCGATTCGATTTCACCAGGCTGGCTGGCGGTCTGGCCAGCAAATTACTGGGGAGGGACTACATGTATAAGAAGCTAATGGTTTTGACTTTGTTATTATTGTTGTTGTTGGCGTCTGGATGTCAAAAACAGACGATCAACAATGTGGCCATGGTAAATGGTGAAGAGATCACACAGGTCGAGTACGACAAATATTACAACCTTATAATGACCAATTACGAACAACAGCGGGGCAGCACCCTGGATGAGACGGCCGACAAGGATCTTATCGACAGCATCAAGGAAGGGATATTCGAGGATATTATCATGCAAAAGCTGATCCGCCAGGAAGCCGGCCAGCAAACGGTGGCGGTCAGCAAAGAAGAAGTGGATCAGGTACTGATCCCATTTAAGGAAACGAAAGAAGCCGAAGGGGCGGGCAGTTATCAGAATTTCCTGGAGTCTATGCAGACCAGCGAGAAAGACCTGCGCAACCAGATCGAAATCAGCATCCTGTATGACAAATTGTTGGAGAAGGTTATCACTGACGTATTCGTCACCGATGAAGAAGCCCAGAGTTACTACGACGAGAACGAAGCCCTGTTTAAGGACCCGGGAGGCATTCAGATCTACCACATCCTGGTCGCCAGTGAAGAACTGGCCGAGGATATCATCGCCCGGCTCAAACAAGGGGAGGATTTTGCCGCCCTGGCAGCCCAATATTCTACCGATCCGGGCAGTAAAAATAATGGCGGCGATGTGGGACTGGTCAATGCCGGCACCAGTTTTGTGCCCGAATTCAAGGAGACAGCCCTGGCCCTAAAACCGGGGCAGCTGAATCCCTCGCCGGTTCAAAGCGAATACGGATTTCATATAATTAAGGCTGGCGAAGATGTGCCAGCGGCGAAACTCTCCTTCGAGGATGTAAAAGGGGATTTGAAAAAGCAAATGGAGATGGATGAAAAAAATCAAGCCTTTGAAGCATATATGCAGAACTTAAAGAATACCGCTGACATCCAGGATTTACGCCAGCAATAATATTTCTGGCGCCAGAATTACCAGGGCAACCCAACGCTAACGGTGAATCATCCACACCGGCATTGGTTGGATCACTGCCGATAGACAAGCCCGCCTGAGCAGTACCCAGGCGGGCTTATCTTCTTAACAGTATTATTCGGTTGAACTCTGGCTGCATCCGTTTGCTACTGAGACAGTACCGTGCCGTCCCGTTCAGCTTGTTGATAGGCTTCCTCGTACTCTTCCACCAGAGTATCCATAAGCTCCTTAACCGATACGATCTCTGTGCAACGATGGACATTGTCCCCCGCAAACTCCAGGCCGTGTTTTAGATTGCCCTTCTGGGCGTTAGTGAGGGCCAGGGCGATGCAATAAGGGCTATTTTCCAGTTCACAGGTGGTTATGCAATGATAGGGGCATTTGAAGGGTTTCTTCTTGCCCGACTCCATGCTTTCTATAAACTGGTTGCGAACCGCCCGGCCAGGCATTCCCACAGGGCTTTTGATAATAACCACGTCTTCCGGGCGGGCAGCCAGGTAGGCTTCTTTAAACTTGATCGAAGCATCGCATTCATGCGTAGTGACGAACCGCGTCGCCATCTGTGCACCTTCCGCGCCTAATTGCATGTATTTGAAAATATCGGCACCGGTGAATATGCCTCCGGCGGCAATGATCGGTATGTGCTTTTGTTCTTTTTCACTTATCGGCCTGATAGCCTGAATGACCTCGGGGACTAAATTTTCCAAGCTAAATTGTGGCTGGTCCAATTGTTCGGGCTTAAAGCCCAGATGACCACCTGCCCTGGGTCCCTCTACCACAAACGCATCGGGCAGGTAGTTATAACGATCCAACCAGCGTCTGCAGATCAATACCGCTGCCCGTCCGGAAGAGACGATCGGCACCAGTTTGGTGTGGTGTTCTTTCTGAAGGAACTGGGGCAGGTTGAGGGGCAAGCCAGCCCCGGAAAAAATTACATCTATGCCTTCTTCCAAAGAGGTGGTAACCATGTCTGCAAAATTCGACAAGGCTACCATAATATTGACTCCCAGGATACCGGTGGTCCTGGCCCGGGCCTTCTGGATCTCCATTCTCATACGGCGCTTACTGGCTTCCACATAGTTGGAGAAACCGTCTGGTTCCAGCATCCCCATACCGGCTGCGGCAATCACGCCTATTCCGCCTTCATGGGCGACCGCTGCTGCCAGTCCCGATAAAGAGACCCCGACTCCCATTCCTCCTTGGACGATGGGGAGTCTGGCGGTTAAATCGCCTATACGCAGTTTTTTTAAGTGTTTTATATCCATACCTATCCCCTTCTGGTTATTGATGAAGATTTAAAACAAAACTATCCTGAAGTTGAGAAGGAACGTAGAAAATAGAGAAATGACGAGTTGGGTCGGCCCCCTGTTTTTACAATAATAGACTCATGAATTATACCATAATGGTTCTATGGAGTCAGATAACGACTCAGTTTTATTGACAACCCGGCATGGCTCTGTATAAACTTATCCCATGTATTGCTGAATCGGGCCATTCCCATACTATCAATATAGTATCTCATCCATAATACGAAATGCTAAGATAATGATGTAGAAAGGTAAAATGCGTATATGAAAGCTACTATCCTGGGTTTAGGATATTACTTGCCAGGAAAAGTACTGACCAACAAAGATCTGGAGCGCATAGTGGACACCGACGATGCCTGGATCGTGGAAAGAAGCGGGATAAGGGAACGTCATATCCTTGCTGAGGATGAATCTTGCTCCCTGATGGCTATCGAGGCGGCGCGCCGGGCATTGCAGGACGCCAACCTGGATGCGGCTGATTTGGATCTTATCATCGTCGGCACAGTTACTGGGGACATGCTGTTTCCGGCTACCGCCTGTCTCGTGCAGGCGGAACTGGGTGCATTCAACGCGGCGGCCTTCGACTTGGGAGCCGGCTGCACCGGCTTTATCTATGCCCTGACAGTGGCGGAGAAATTCCTGCTGGCATCTGAAATGCGCCACATCCTGGTAGTTGGAGCCGAGGCAGTATCCAAGGTCCTGGATTATACCGACCGCAGCACTTGTGTTCTTTTTGGAGACGGTGCCGGCGCGGCGGTGTTGGGCAGGTCGGATGGTGACGACGGTATCATAACCTCTTGCCTGGGAGCGGATGGCAGAGGGGCCAAGGACCTCTATATGCCGGCCGGCGGATCAGCCATACCGGCCACTCCGGAGAGTGTAGCGCAGAGATTGCATTATCTGCGTATGAATGGAACTGAAATCTTCAAGTTTGCTACCAAAACCATGACCTCCGTCAGCGACCGCCTGATCAATCAAGCCGGCCTCACTTACCGGGACATTGATTTGTTTATTCCTCACCAAGCCAATATCAGGATAATTAAATCCGCTGCCAAGCGTATGAAAATGCCTATGGATAAGGTATTTGTTAATGTGGACCGGGTCGGCAACACCTCGGCTGGGTCGATCCCGGTAGCCCTGGCCGAGGCATACGAACAAGGCCGCTTGCATAAAGACGATCTGATTATGATGGTGGCTTTTGGCACTGGTTTGACTTATGGCGGCGTTATCTTACGTTGGGGGGAGTGATTAGATGCGAATACATACTAGCATTTGTGACTTGTTCGAAATCCAACATCCAGTGATTCAAGGCGGCATGGCCTGGATAGCCGGAGGACGTTTAGCGGCGGCCGTGTCCGAAGCTGGAGGCATGGGAACCATAGGATGTGGAAATGCTCCCGCTGATTGGTTAAAAAAACAGATAGACATCGCTCGTGGCATGACCTCGCTTAATTTCGCTGTCAACCTGGTAATGACATCCCCTTTTCTGCAAGAGAATCTCGAATTGATCGTCCGGGAGAAAATCCCGGTAGTAGCTACCGGAGGGGGAAATCCCGGTCCATATATGGCCGGGCTCAAGGAACATGGTATCAAGGTTATGCCAGTGGTGGCATCGGTTGCTTTGGCCAAACGCCTGGAACGGCTGGGGGCTGATGCTTTGGTGGTCGAGGGAGTGGAGTCAGGCGGGCATGTGGGCGAAATGACTACCATGTGTATTGTGCCCATGGTGGCCGACCAGGTAAAGGTCCCTTTGTTGGCCGCGGGCGGGATCGCTGATGGACGCGGACTGGCAGCGGCCCTGGCGCTTGGTGCTAAGGGGGCTCAGATGGGAACCTGCTTTATCTGCGCTCAGGAGACCGACGTACACCCGAATTATCAGGAAAAGGTTATAAAAACCAGGGATCGCTCCACGGTGGTATGCGGAGAGACTACCGGTCACCCGGTTCGTGCCATACAGAATCCTTTTGCTCATGAATATCTTAAAGCCGAGAAGGCTGGGGCTGACGCCGAAACCCTACAGCGGATGGGGAACGGGAGATATCCGCTGGCGGCGGTCGAAGGCGACATGATAAATGGCAGCATCCTGTGCGGACAGATTGTCGGCCTGGTTAAAAAGGTGCAGCCGGCAGCTCAGATAGTTGATGAAGTAGTAAGCGAGGCAGTGGCTTTACTGCAAAAGATGGAGGGGTGGCTGTGTTAAAGCTGGCTTTTGTATTTCCCGGCCAGGGTTCCCAATATGTGGGCATGGGGCAGGAATTGGCTGCCGCCTATGGGGCGGCGGGCGAGATATTTGCCCAGGCCGACAAGATATGCGGATATAGTCTTAGTAGATTGTGCTTCACCGGGCCCCAGGAAATGTTGAATCAAACCAGATATGCTCAACCGGCTTTGCTGGTTACCGGCCTGGCCTGCTTGGAAGCGGTCCGTGCCAATGGTTTGTCGGCTGATTGCATGAGTGGTTTGAGCTTGGGTGAGTATACCGCTCTGGTAGGGGCGGGCGCTTTGCCCTTGGAAAAAGCATTGCCGCTGGTTATGCGCCGGGCGGAGCTGATGCAGGACGCGGTCCCGTTGGGACAAGGGGCGATGGCGGCCATAATAGGACTGGATGAAGCCACTGTGGAAGAGGTATGCCGCGACCAGGAAGGCATAGTCACCGTAGCCAACTATAATTGTCCCAGGCAGTTGGTCATCTCCGGGGAAATGGCGGCGGTGGAATCGGCTGCCCTCCGGCTGAAGGGAAAGGGTGCCAAAACCATGATGCTGGCTGTCAGTGTTCCTTCCCATAGCCCTCTGATGAAAGGATGTGCCGAAGAATTTGTCCGGGTCATAGCCGGGGTTGAGTTTGATCAGCCAGCTGTTCGGGTTATTTCCAATGTGACCGCTCAGCCCCATGATGTTGCGGGGATACCCCGATTGCTGGTGGAGCAGTTATACTCACCAGTCCGCTGGGAGCAATCTGTTCGCTATATGATGACCCTAGTGGACTACTTTGTCGAAGTCGGGCCTGGCTCCAGCCTGTCGGGATTAATAAAGAAGATTGACAAGAGCCGGGTTTTGGGGCAGGTTGATGATTTAAGGAGCCTCAATAAACTGATGGAGAAGGTGAATTCCATATGAGTAAACCGGTAGCCCTGGTCACCGGGAGTTCCCGGGGTATCGGGCGGGCGATAGCCCTTGAATTGGGCAAGAACTTCAATGTAGCGGTCAATTATTATGATAAAACCGAAGCGGAGGCCAACTGTGCCCAGGCTCAGGAGGTGCTGGATATGATCCGCCAAGCCGGAGGCGACGGCATGGTATTGGGCGCCGATGTGTCCGATCCTGCCAGTGCGGCGCAATTGATAGAAGCAACCATAACCGGTCTGGGCGGCATCGATGTTTTGGTGAACAATGCCGGCATCAACAAGGATCAGCTTATGGTACGCATGACCGACGCCCAGTGGCATGATGTGATCGACACCAATTTATCATCCGCGTTCTATTGCGCCCGGGCCGCTTTGAAGTATATGATGAAAAAAAAGCAGGGCCGGATCGTAAACATATCCTCGGTAGTGGGTATGGCAGGCAATGCCGGACAAGCCCACTATGCCGCCTCCAAAGCCGGACTGTTGGGATTTACCTACTCAGTGGCCAAAGAATATGGACCGCGGGGTATCACCGCCAATGCCGTCGCTCCCGGATACATAGTGAGCGACATGACCAATAAACTACCGGCCGAGACCAGTGCCAGGA
>JAAYJY010000235.1 GCA_012522705.1 Syntrophomonadaceae bacterium
AATAGACCCAAAACGCTAGGAGACGAGATAACATGCCCAATCTCATTTACGTGGCCATAGCTGCATTGTCCGGGGCCGCCATGGCCCTGCAGGGAACTCTGAATACCGCACTTGGGAAAATCGTGGGAACCTGGGAATCTACCCTGGTAGTCCATATCATCGGTACTCTGGTCTCACTGCTGTTGATAATGGTATTGGGCATCGGGTTCAGTTTCTTTACTAAACTGAGCCAGGTACCCTGGTACGGATACTTGGGCGGGATACTCAATGTAGTGATCATTTTTATAGTGGTCACCGCTATGTCCCGGATCGGGGTCGGAAATGCCACTACCGCCATAATAACTGCTCAGCTGATAACCTCCCTGGTGATCGACTGCACCGGCGCTTTCGGCATGAAACAGTATAATTTTCATTACCGCGATCTAGTGGGTGTCGCCATGCTGGCAATAGGTGCTCACCTACTGTTTATGGAGTGATCATCCCGATTATATTGCCTTCCTCCCTGTAAAAGAATCCAGTTATGCATTAGAATATTATTAACCACAAGTAGAAACAAACGCTTTCAGGCTGATATGGCGATGGAGGCAAATAGGGGGGGCAGGGCATGGAGACGAAAAAACAACAGGTCTTTACCGAAATCATGCAGGGGATTTTGCAGAATCCCTACACCGGCATAATTATGGTTGATACTGAAGGGAATGTCACCATAATCAACCAGACCTACCTGGAATTGCTGGGTATCAATGAAGAGGACGCCCTCAATCGCCACGTCACCGAGATCACCCCCCATTCACGCCTCCCTGAAGTACTGCAGACCAAGGAGGTGCACCTGGCCGACCACTGGCGGGTCAATAATCATGATACCATCATATATCGCATGCCCTTGTACAAGGACGGTGTAATGATAGGTGCCATGGGCCAGAGCCTGGTCTTGGATGCCGCCGGAATTAGGATCCTTTCCAAAAAACTGCGCGACCTGGAAGGGCAGTTGGCCCAATACAAGGATGTGATCAGCAGCATTTACAGTTCCAAATACAGTTTTGCCGATATAGTTGGTGTAAGCGAGAAGCTGCAGAATATAAAACAAATGGCGATACGCGCCGCCATTACCGGCTCTACCGTCCTCATTCAAGGGGAAAGCGGGACCGGCAAGGAACTGTTTGCCCATGCCATTCATCAATCCAGTTCTCGCTCGGATAACCCATTTGTCCGGGTAAATTGTGCAGCCATGCCCGATCAGTTGTTGGAATCGGAAATGTTCGGATATGAAGAGGGAGCCTTTACCGGTGCCCGCAAGGGTGGCAAGCCGGGCAAATTTGAACTGGCCCACCGGGGAGTGATCTTCCTGGACGAGATCGGTGATATGCCTCTGGCTATGCAGTCCAAACTGCTGACCGTATTGCAGGAAAGGGAGGTGGAGCGGGTGGGGGGCAATAAGCCCTTCCATGTCGATGTCCAGATCATAACTGCCACCAACCAGGACCTGCAGGAGATGGTAAAGAAGGGCACTTTCCGGGAGGACTTGTTTTTCCGGCTCAACGTTGTAAGTATCTATGTCCCAACCTTGCGGGAGCGGTGCGAAGATATACCCCTGCTGGTCAATTATCTGATGCCCAAACTTAATTGCCGCATGCATACCCACGTAGAGAAGGTCGCCCCAGAGACCCTGGAATTGTTGGGCGCCTATGATTGGCCCGGTAATGTAAGGGAATTGGAGAACCTGCTGGAACGGGCTATCAATATGGCGGATTACCACCGGCAAGCCTGTTTGGTTCCCGCCCATTTTCCCTATTTGGCCAATTTGCGGCCCGCCGCGGAACAGATACCGATATCAGTGGATAACCTGGCTGAAGCAGTGGAAAGGACGGAAAGGGCCACCATCACACGGGTACTGGCTGCTGCCGGCAACAATAAAGCCCGGGCGGCCCGTATCCTGGGAATAAACAAATCGGTACTGTATCGCAAGCTCGCTAAATATGAACTTATAAACTAGCGAAGTGGGGGAGGAACCAGGGCGGAGCAAAAAATAATTCGACATCCCTATCCTGGCAGAAACAGCCACAAGGACTTGGAGCAAGGCCATGGAAATGCCCGTGATCAAGGCGTACTGATGTGCGTCGATTGAGCGGGCGTTTTGTATTATCGCAGTTGTTAAGACTACTTTAACGGCGAAGGGGTTGCAAAATGCAACCAATTTCGGGTTGGCTGCGAAAGCAACCGATGCCAGAGATTCTCGATATTGGATGGTTCGTCCTCAACCATCATTCCGATAATACAAGGAACTGGGCAGCGGCGGTATCGGTGGGCGTCAAGGTAGCTGGACTCGGCAATGGGTACTGCACTTCTCACAATAATCATGCCGCCCGGATTGGAAAGGATGTATATCTTTTAAATTTATGTACAACCCTGACCAGAGATGGCGGGCAGCAGTTTAGGTATCAAAGTGAATAGTGGTTGCAAAAAGCAACCACTATTCGTTTTTGTGGTCT
The DNA here is from genome assembly GCA_012522705.1 of Syntrophomonadaceae bacterium. Lineage (GTDB taxonomy): Bacteria > Bacillota > Syntrophomonadia > Syntrophomonadales > Syntrophomonadaceae > PHAA01. Next base: position 2,490 of record JAAYJY010000235.1, read on the forward strand.
TGAAGGGGTTGCATAATGGGTCTTTTGAGAAAGGTAGCACAAGCACAAACTCCTGCGATTAGTTACAGGTCCCGAACTTACCGGCTTTCCAGGACTATGTGATAATAGTTGGCATACAAGTTGCGTTTATATTAGCCAGAAAGGGAGTAGGGTGTCTTGAGTGGAGTGGAATGTCTTGAGATACTCATGCAATCCCAAAAAATTATAAGGAGGAGAGTATATTGGCGATCAGTAAAATTGGAGTGCTGGGAGCAGGGACGATGGGGGCTGGAATAGCCCAAGTCAGCGTAGAGGCTGGATTCACCGTGGTTTTGGTTGACGTAGTGCCGGCAGTAGTCGAAAAAGCGGCCAAAGGATTGGACAAGGCTTGGGCGAAGGCGGTCGATAAAGGCAAGAAGACTGCCGAAGATGTAGCTGGATTCGGGAAACTGTTGTCGACCGGGACCGATACTGCTTTACTGGCGGATTGCGACATTATTATCGAGGCTATCATTGAAAACATCGATATCAAGAAGAAAGTTCACGCCCAGTTGAGCGAGATCTGCAAACCCGAAACCATCCTGGCCACCAACACTTCGGCATTGAGCATCACCGAGATAGCCGCTGCCACCAGCCGCCCCGACAAAGTAGTGGGTATGCATTTCTTTAACCCGGTGCCGGTAATGAAATTGGTGGAAGTCATTCCCGGTGCAGAAACCACTCAGGACGTAGTAGATGCAACCGTGGATATGAGCAAGAAGATTGGTAAAGAACCGGTAGTGGCCAAAGAAGTGCCTGGCTTTATCGTCAACCGCATACTGGTACCGTACATCAATGAAGCGGGCATGGTCTTCCAGGAGGGCACCGCCTCCGCTGCCGAGATCGACAAAGCCATGAAACTGGGCGCGGGTATGCCGATGGGTCCCCTGGCTCTGGCCGACCTGGTCGGCATCGATATCGTACTGGCCATCTGTGATTATTTCTGGAAAGAATTTGGCGATTCCAAGTATCGCGCTTCCTTGGCCTTCCGCCAGAAGGTGCGGGCGGGACACCTGGGGATGAAGACCGGCAAAGGGTTCTACGACTACAAATAGAGGTATCCAGGACAGGCATTTGTTTTATTTGATGAGTGATGAGGATTTTGCTTACATAGTTGTATTTAAATTGGTCCTTTCGTTCGAACGCATCGAGACCAAGCCCAGCCGCTGGATTTGTATTCCTGGCTTCGGGCCGGATGAACAGGATAGCTCCCATCATATTCATAGATCAGGCAAAATCCTCAATATAGAAGAAGGGAGGCAGGATCTTGGAATTCCAGAACATAATTTTAGAAAAAGAAGACTATCTAGCGATTTTGACCATCAATCGCCCCAAAGCCTTGAATGCGCTTAATGGAGACACATTGTACGAAATTGAGGCTGCTATCAAGGACATTAAAGCCGATAATAATATCAAGGTGGTAATATTGACCGGCAGCGGGGAAAAATCCTTTGTGGCCGGGGCCGACATCACTTTTATGCTGCCCCTCTCCCCAGCCGAAGGACGTTTCTTCTCCGACTTCGGGGAAAAGGTATTCCGGTCGATGGAACTCATGGAGAAACCGATCATCGCTGCCGTTAATGGGTTCGCTTTGGGCGGCGGATGCGAACTGGCCATGGCCTGTGACATCCGACTGGCATCGGAAAAAGCCCTCTTCGGACAACCGGAAGTGGGACTGGGTATAATACCGGGTTTCGGCGGCACCCAGCGACTGCCACGACTTATCGGTGAAGGAAGAGCCAAAGAGCTAATCTACACCGCCGACAATATCAAGGCCGACGAGGCCTATCGCCTGGGTTTGGTCAACCATGTGTGCCCGGCTGAGCAGTTGATGGACGAGGCCCGCAAGATGGCCAAGAAAATAGCTGCCAAAGCCCCGCTGGCGGTCGGTTATTCCAAATTTGCCATCGGCAAGGGGATGCAAGTCGATATCGACACCGCTATGAGCATCGAGTCCGATATGTTCGGCATGAGTTGTGCCACCGACGATAAATTCGAAGGCATGACGGCGTTTGTAGAGAAGCGCAAAGCGGATTTCAAAGGAAAATAGGCTCATGTTGCCCCCCATACAGCCCAATTTAGTGATATATTGATCGATTTTAGAGGAGGGATATGGAGTGAGTTGGATGGATGAATATAAAAGTAAACTGGTTACCGCAGATGAGGCAGTCAAAGTAGTTAAATCAGGGGACGTGGTCCATTATGGTGAGTTCGTGATGAACTCCCATATCTTGGATGCCGCTCTGGCCAAACGCAAAGAGGAACTCCAGGCGGTGGTGGTCAAGACTGTTACCTGCCCATTTCCGCCCCAAATTGTACAAGTTGACCCGGAAAGGAAGCATTTCATTTATAATGACTGGCATTTCAGCGGAGCCAGCCGCAAGCTGCAGGATAAAAACCTGTGCAACTACATCTCCCTGACCTATCATGAAGGTCCCAGTTTCTTTGATCGCGGATATGCACCGGTAGATGTGGCCCTGATCAAGGTAACCCCGCCGGACAAACATGGATTTGTCAACCTCGGCACCACCAACTCCATTACCCATGCAGTGACCGACGCTGCCAAGATAGTCATCGCCGAGGTCAACGAATCGGTACCCAGATGCCTGGGCGGGTTGCGGGAGACCTTACATGTTTCGGAAGTCGACTATTTTGTGGAAGGCGATCACAGACCGCTCATCAATCTTCCCGAAATACCTATCAGTGAGACTGACCAGAAGATCGCTGCCATCATCCTGGAACAGATTAAGGATGGCGACTGCCTGCAGCTGGGGATAGGGGCCATGCCCAACGCGGTGGGGGCCATGATCGCCCAATCGGATCTCAAAGACCTGGGCGTCCATACCGAGATGCTGGTGGATTCGTTTGTGGATATGTACGATGCCGGCCGCATCACCAACCGCTGCAAACAGCTGGAAAAAGGTAAGATGGTTTATACCTTCGCCATGGGCACCAAGAAACTGTATGACTTCTTGGATGAGAATCCCTTCTGCGCCATCTTCCCGGTGAGCTACACCAACGACCCTGCAGTCATCCGCCAACAGGATAATATGGTCTGTATCAACAACGCGGTGGAGATCGACCTGTTGAGCCAGGTTTGCTCGGAATCCTCGGGTATACGACAGATTTCGGGTACCGGCGGACAACTCGACTACATCTTCGGGTCCTATTTCTCCAAGGGGGGCATGGGCCTGGTCTGCTTGACCTCCACCTATAAAGACAAAGACGGCAGCCTCAAATCCCGTATAGTGCCTACCCTCACCGAGGGAGCCACGGTAACCGTACCGCGCAGCATGAACTACTATGTGGTAACCGAGTATGGTATCGCCAACATGAAGGCCAGGGGCACCTGGGAGAGGGCGGAACTACTGATCAACCTGGCCCACCCCGACCTGCGTGATGAACTGATCAAAGAGGCCGACAAAATGAAACTCTGGGTAACCACCAATAAAATTCAGTAACCTTGGCACGGAAGAGAAAAAACAAACTTGAAAAGGGGATTTAAATATGGCAATAGAATTCAATGAAGTTGTATTGGTCAGCGCCTGCCGGACTCCGATCGGCGCCTACAACGGATCTTTGGCGGGCGTCCGCGCTAATGAATTGAGCAAACTCGTCGCTACCGAAGCCATCAACCGGGCGGGCATCGATGTGAAGCAGATCGATGAGCTGGTCCTGGGCATGTGTTTGCATCATGGCAACGGTTCCCTGCCGGCTCGCATTATTTCCCAGCAAATCGGGATGTCGGTGGAATCCAGCGCCAGTATGGTCAACCAGAACTGCGCTTCCGGCATGAGGGCTATGGAGATGGCCGCCATGAAATTGATGCTGGGCAAAAATGATATCGCTCTGGTGGTAGGAACCGAAAGCATGAGCAACATCCCCTACCTCTTGCAGAACATGAGATGGGGAGCCCGCATGGGTGATACCAAAGCCCAGGATGCCATGCTGTCCGATGGTCTGGTCTGCACATTGGCCGGGGGCCACATGGGCGTGACCGCTGAGAACATAGCCGAGCAGTACGGCATCACCAGGGAAGAATGCGATGAATTGGCCTTGTTGAGCCACCAGCGGGCGGTCCGCGCCGTGGATGAAGGCCGCTTCGCCAGGGAGATAGTCCCGGTATTGGTTAAGAAGGGCAAGAAAGAGTTCCTGTTCGAGAACGACGAGCATCCCATTCGCGGGGCAAGCTTGGAGACTATGGCCAAGCTGAATCCCGCTTTCAAGAAGGGCGGAGTAGTCACCGCTGCCAACGCCTCCGGTATCAACGACGCTTCCGCGGCAGTGGTCATGATGACCAAGAAAAAGGCCGAAGAGCTGGGCATCAAGCCCTTAATGAAACTTATCAATGTATGCTCCGAAGGTGTTGACGCCCGGGTCATGGGTTTGGGACCGGCGGTAGCCATGCCCAAGTGCTTGAAGGAAGCCGGCATGAAATATGAGGACGTTGAGTATTGGGAGATCAATGAAGCCTTCGCCGCCCAGTTTATCGGAGTTGGCCGCATGATCAAGGAGGTCGCCGGTATCGATCTCAACATCGGCACCTTTGAACAGGATGGCAATATCAACAACAATGGATCCGGTATTGGCCTGGGTCACCCAGTGGGATGCACTGCCCTGCGGATTATCGTCTCCATGTATTATGAACTGGAGAGATTGGGTAAAACCGTAGGTGGAGCTTCGTTATGCGTAGGCGGAGGGCCTGCCATGGCCTCACTGTGGACCCGGGAGATATAACCCTACCCCTCTTCTATTTTGCGGGTGATGGCTGGACAGCCAGCCATCGCCAGCAAACTTTTTTACAATGGACTTCCCGTTTGGCGGGAGCTAAAGATCTAAACTGAACTGAATGGAGGGATTTACAAAGTGGCATCCAATTTTGCAATAAATAATATCAGGGATTACGAGTTTATAATCGGCGAATGGCTACCCACCGAAGGCGTCTTCAACTACCCGCAATTTGCGGATTATTATTCCCGCGATGATATCAAAGCGGTACTGGGACCCATCCTCAAGATGTGTAAAGAACTGATCGAACCCACCAATAACGAAAATGAGACCCATCCAGTGGTGTATAAGGACGGCAAGGTGACCCTGCCGCCCAGCTACGGTCCGCTGTTCAAGAAACTGCAGAGCGAGGGCTGGGGAACCAGCAACATCGATACTTCTGAAGGCGCTATGGTTATGCCGGAGATGTTGCATTCTGCCGTCTGGGAACTGATCTGTGCTGCCAACCCGACCTTCATGCCTTATGTATTGTTGACCAGCGGTGCCGCCGACCTCATCCAGAGTTACGGCGACGATAAACTCAAAGCCATGTTCCTGCCCAAGATGATGGACGGGACCTGGGCAGGGACCATGTGTCTGACTGCACCCAGCGCCGGTTCGGACGTGGGCGACATCCTTGCCAGGGCTTATCCGACCGACGATCCCCGCATCTTCAAGATCAAGGGTAACAAGATATTCATAACCGGCGGCGATAATGACTTCACCGAAAACATCATCCATCTGTACCTGGCCCGCATCGAGGGCTCCAACTATGGAAC
>JAAYJY010000236.1 GCA_012522705.1 Syntrophomonadaceae bacterium
GGGCTATATGGAGCAATCCCGGGCCGAGCAGGCCGACATCATAATATTCAACACCTGCAGCGTAAGACATTCGGCTGAGAACAAAGTATACGGCAAACTGGGTGAATTCATCAAACTGAAACGGCAGAAACCGGAATTGATAGTCGCTTTTGGCGGTTGTATGCCCCAGTTGCCAGAGGTGGTGACCAAGGTCAAACGCTTGGGGGTGGATGTGGTCTTCGGGACCCATAACCTGCACGAACTGCCCCATTTAATCGAGGAATACCGCCAGCAGCACCGGAAAATAGTGCGGGTGTGGCCAGACCATGGCGGTGTAATAGAGGAGCTTCCCTCCCATCGCAGGGAGGGCATCAGCGCCTTTGTCAACATCATGTACGGATGCAACAACTTCTGCAGTTATTGCATCGTGCCCTATACCAGAGGGCGGGAAAGAAGTCGCCATCCCCGCGATATAATCCACGAGGTGGAACAACTGGCGGAGGAGGGATTCAAAGAGGTGACTTTCCTGGGCCAGAATGTCAATTCCTATGGCCAGGGACTGACGGAGCGGTACAACTTTGCCGATCTATTGAAACAGGCCAACGAGATTGACGGGATTGCCCGGATACGCTTTACCACCTCCCATCCCAAAGACATGTCAGAGGAATTATTGGATGCCATAGCTGTTGGGGGCAAGCTCTGCGAGCATATCCACGTACCTTTGCAAGCCGGCAGCGATCATATATTGAAACTAATGAACCGCGGTTATACCCGCCAGCATTACCTGCAGTTGGCGCAGAAGATGAGAGAACGCGTTCCGGGCGTAGCCATCACCTCTGACTTGATCGTCGGTTTTCCCGGTGAAACCGAGGAGGATTTCCAGGCCACCCTGGATATGGTGAGGCAAGTGAGATTTGATGCCGCTTTCACATTTCTGTATTCGGTCCGTTCCGGAACCAGAGCTGCCATCATGCCCGGACAGATAGAGCCGGCGGATAAAAAAAATCGCCTGCTGCGCCTGAATGATTTACAGTATGGCATCGCCCTGGACCTGAACCGCTCCCTGGAGGGAACGGTGGAGGAAGTACTGGTGGAAGGACCCAGCAAGACCAATCCCGACAATTTGACGGGCCGAACCAGGAGCAATCGTATTGTCATATTTAAAGGGTCCGATGAATTGACCGGCCAGATGGTCAACGTCCAGATCACCACCGGCAAGACCTTCTCCCTGTTCGGCCGGCTCCAAAAGGTAAACTAAAAAAGACGGAGGTATATTTATGTCCACTGACAAGATAATTCAGATAGCCATGGAATTAGGCAGTGCTATTGCTCTTTCCGAGCAGGCCCGGGCCCTACAGGGAGCCCAGACCCAAGTATTGGATAACCCGGAGGCAGCCCGCCTGCTGCAGACCTACCAGGAAGCCCGGTCCCAAATGGAAAATAAACTTCGGGACGGTCTGCAGGTGGTTCCGGCCGAAGAAGAACGCCTGGAGGGGCTCCGTAAGCAACTGGCTGGTCATCCCCTGATTCAGGAACTGATGACTGCCCAGGAAGGGTTCAACAACCTAACGGATAGCGTCTTTTTTGTCATTAACCAAGCGGTGTCCGGTGACTGCAGTGCTGATTGCAGCAGTTGCGGGGGCAGTTGTTCCCATTAAGCAGGGTAATTTTGGAGACCAGTCCCCCTATTATGGACCATTGACACTTTAACTCCGGTCGGCTCGCCAGAACTGGCCACAGTCCGCGCAGACCAGGTACGCTGATACCTTTGGCCCGACTTCTCGATCCGGCCATTCGGGCCGACATTCCCGGCCAGTCAGCTGGCATGACTCCAGATAGTCTCCGCCCCTCAAAGACGGGGCATTGCCGAGTTATTTTCCGGGGAGGGAAGGATAATTGGCAAGCTACACGCCTATGCTCGAACAATATTTGGCCACCAAACGGGAGTATCCTGAGGAGATCCTCTTCTTCCGGTTAGGGGATTTTTATGAAATGTTTTTTGAAGATGCCCGTATCGCCTCCCGGGAGTTGGATATAGTTCTGACTGCCCGTGATGGTGGCAATAAAGAAAAGGTACCCATGTGCGGGGTGCCTCATCACGCTGCCAACAACTACATAGCCCGCCTCGTCAGTAAAGGATACCGGATTGCCATCTGCGACCAGGTGGAGAACCCCAAACATTCGGTGGGCATCGTCAAGCGGGAGGTGACCCGGGTGATAACCCCGGGCACGATCATCGATGAGAATATGCTGGATGAAGGGCGCCACAACTACCTGGCCGCCATAGTCGGTGAGGAGCAGAGCATCGGGTTGGCAGCTGTAGATATCTCCACCGGCACCTTCATAGTTACGGAACTTAAGGGTACGGGGCGTTGGGCCAACCTGGAAAGCGAATTGCAGCGGTTGGCTCCGGCCGAGTGTCTGCTGCCAGCCGGCAGCAGCATGGATTCTCTGTGGCAGGATAACTTCGCCCGCCCGGGCATGCTTTTTTCCCGTATTCAAGATGGTCTGCCCGGCCTTGACACCGCCCGCCGCAGAATCCTGGATCATTTCGGGGCAATCTCTTTGGATGGATTCGGCATCCAGCATTTTACCGCTGGGGTGCAAGCCGCTGCCGCCATACTTACCTTTATCAATCACACCCAAAAGTGCCATCTAAGCCAGATCAACTCCTTAAGTGCTTATGAGAGCAGCATGTTCTTGGAGATCGACTCCTTTTCCCAACGCAACCTGGAGCTTACCGCCACCCTCCACGACAATAAAAAAGAAGGCAGCCTGCTGGGGATCCTTGACCATTGCTGCACTTCGATGGGGAAACGGACCCTGCGCCGATGGCTGGAACAGCCCCTTAAGGACAGCAGCGCCATCAACAGGCGTCTGGATGCCGTGGCAGAATTGGTGGAACAGCTGACCCTGCGCCAGGATTGCCGCTCGGCCTTGCAGAGGATCAACGATCTGGAGCGTCTGGCCGGCAAAATTGGCAGCGGAACGGTCCTGCCCCGCGACTTGGTGGCCCTTAAGACATCCCTGGGGGTAATTCCCGAGCTTAAAAACCACTTGGCGACCGCCGGCAGCGAGCAGCTTAAATCCATAGCGGGCATGGATTCGCTAAACGAACTCTTCTGTCTGATCGACAACAGTATCCATGAAGAAGCCCCCCCGGGTATAAAAGAAGGGGGTATTATCAAGCCCGGTTACAGCTCAGAAGTGGATGAGTTAAAGGAACTGGCCTCACAAGGAAAGACCTGGCTGGTTGACTTCGAGAGCCGGGAAAGAGAAAGAACCGCCATCCGTTCTCTCAAGGTAGGGTTCAACCGGGTATTCGGCTACTATATTGAGGTCAGTAAAACCAACCTCAACCTGGTACCGGCAGATTACATCCGCAAACAAACCCTGGTCAATGCCGAACGCTTTATAAGCATGGAATTAAAGGAGCAAGAGGAAAAGATCCTGGGCGCCCGGGAACGGCTCTATGGGTTGGAATATGATTTATTCGTGGATATCTGTGAACAACTTAAACCATATATTCCGGACCTACAGAAATGCGCGGCCGCAGTGGCCAGTGTGGATGTCCTGCAATCACTGGCTCAGGCCGCCTATATTAATGATTACGTCCGCCCGGTGCTGAGCCGCGATGGAGTAATGGACATACGGGCAGGGCGCCATCCCATGGTAGAAAAGTCACTGGTCAGCACCCGTTTTGTTCCCAACGACATCGAACTCGACACCGACAAAACACGCTTTGGGATCATAACCGGTCCCAATATGGGGGGCAAAAGCACTTACCTTCGCCAAACCGCCCTGCTGGTGATAATGGCCCAGATGGGCAGTTTCATACCGGCTGACGCGGCTCACATCGGGCTGGTCGACCGCATATTTACCCGGGTGGGGGCATCCGATGACCTGTCCGCCGGGCGCAGTACCTTCATGGTGGAGATGCTGGAGCTGGCCCGCATCATAAACAGTGCCAGCCGCGACAGCCTGGTGATATTGGATGAGATCGGCCGGGGCACCAGCACCTATGATGGTTTGAGCATCGCCCAGGCCGCCAGCGAGTACATCTATGGCCATATTAAGGCCAAAACCTTGTTTGCCAACCATTATCATGAGTTGACATCTCTGGCGGATGACCACCCGGGAGTATTTAACCTATCGGTATCGGTATTGGAATCAGGCGACACGGTCACCTTTTTGAAGAAAGTCCTGCCCGGACGAGCCGATAAGAGTTACGGTATCCATGTGGCCAAGCTGGCTGGGATACCAGCCAAAATCATCAATCGAGCTTATGAAATCCTGCACAGCCTGGAAAAGGAGCGTACCGCTTCCAAGCGGGAGGCCCGGCAGCTGACCCTGTTCGATTGTGCCAGAAGTCCCATCCTGGACGAATTGGAGTCCCTGCAAATAGATGATGTCAGTCCCCGCGACGCTTTGACCCTGCTCTATCGCTGGCAAGACCAGCTGCAACAAGAGCACAACTAAGGAGGTGCATTTCTCATGTTGATTGGTATCGATGTAGGCGGGACCTTTACCGACGGGGTGCTGTTGACCGGCACCAAGGTGGCCGCCACGGTAAAACGGCCCACCGATAATACGGATCTGAAGGGTACCATAATGGAGGTGCTGGACCGCCTGATGGCGGGACAGGACAGCAGTAGGGTCACCAGGGTGGTTTTAAGTACCACTTTGGTTACTAATATGCTGGCTACCGGCAATTTGCCAGCTACCGCGCTGCTGCTGCTGCCTGGACCGGGGCTGCCCCTGGAAGTGTACCAACTGTTTCCCAACACCTTTTTCCTGCCGGGCAGCATCGACTTCCGGGGCCGGGTGACCGAGCCAGTTGTACCCGCCGAGGTCGAATCGGCCGCTGACCAGATCGCCGCCCGGGGGATTGAGAAAGTGGCCATCGCCGCGAAATTTTCCAACCGTAACAGTGAACTGGAACGACAGGTCCGGGATATAATCAACCGCCGCCATCCTAATCTGGAGGTGGTCCTGGGCAGTGATATCGCCGGCCAGCTGAACTTTAGGCGTCGCCTGGTGACTGCCTATTTCTCAGTTATGACCCAAGCGGTTTGGGAACGCTTCATCGGCGAAATTGCCTTCGCCCTGGCTTCCCGCGGTATCAGGGCTGAGGTGGATATACTGAAAGCGGACGGGGGGACCATGCCCCTGGAAGTCTCCGGCCAACGGCCTTGTGAAACGGTCTTTTCCGGGCCAGCCGCCAGCACCATGGGTGCAGTGGCTCTGGCTTCCAACCCCCGCAACTCGGTTATCATCGATATTGGCGGCACCACCTCGGATATCTCGCTGCTGATCGATGGTGAGCCGCTTTATGCTTCCAAGGGCGCCAAAATCCAAGGACACTATACCCACATCAAAGCCTTCTCGGTATGCTCGCTGCCTCTTGGGGGGGACAGCCCTTTGTCGGTAGGCGACGGAGAGGTCCGGATAGGGAAGACCAGACTGGGCGAAGCGGCCTGCTTCGGCGGCCTGGCACCTACCGTAACCGATGCTTTCAATCAACTCTATGGACTGCAGATAGGCGATCCTGGCCTATCCCGGCAGGCTGTGACGGTTCTGGCTGATCAGGCCGGGATGGAGGCGGGGGTACTGTGCAGCCGGGTCGAGAACCTGGTCATCGCCCAACTGCAGCAAGCGATTACCGACATGTTCAGGGAATGGGAAGAGGAACCGGCCTATCGGGTCTGGGAGGTGATCCATGGACGCAAATTCGACTTCCATGAGATCGTCGGCATCGGGGCCGCATCGGCGGCTATCGTCCCGGCTTTAGCCCGCTCCATGCAGGTGGAATGCACCATCCCCGACTTCGCTGCGGTGGCCAATGCCTTGGGGGCCTGTGTGGCCCGTCCCACTCTGACCGTAAAGGTGCATATAGATACCCAGAACGGTTATTGGGTCACGGACCAAGAGGGCCGGGGCGGAAAGGTGAAGACCGGCACCAAAATGCAGATGGAGGAAGCCCTGAACCTGGCCCGCCGCAACCTAAAAGAACTGGCTCTGGACCGCCATATGCAAGATTATGCCGATGAAGCGGAATTCTTCCTGCAGGAACAATTCAACGTTATCCGGGGGTGGAGTACCTCCGGCAAGATATTCGACGTCGGGGTGCAGATCGCACCCGGATTGATCAAGGACTATCAGGGGGTGAAAAGATGAAACAGACCGGCTTGATATTTTTCCCGGCCTTCGACTGGGCCATCTCGCCGACCCATCCCGAGCGCGAAGAGCGGCTTTTATATACCCGCGACCAGCTTTTCGAAGAAGGGGTGATGGATCTTCCCCAAATCCGGGAATATAAGAGCGGCCTGGCCACTCACAAGGATATTGCCCGAGTGCACTTCTGTGTTCCCAATGTCGAAGCGCAGATAACCGAAGCTCATCTGGTATCAGCCGGATCAGCCCTGGTTATCGCTGACGCGGTAATGAACCAAGAAATTAAAAACGGCTTCGCCCTGGTCCGCCCTCCCGGTCACCATGCCATGACTGTGGCTCACGGCAACCGCGGCTTCTGCAACATTAACAACGAGGCCATCATGGTCGAGTACCTGCGCAAGCAGTATGGTTTACGCAAGATCGCTATCGTAGATACTGACGTCCACCACGGAGACGGGACCCAGGAGATATTCTGGCATGACCCCGATATCCTTTTTATCTCCTTCCACCAGGACGGGCGCACTCTTTACCCGGGATCAGGATTCACTGATGAATTGGGAGGGCCGCAGGCTTATGGCACCACCATCAATATCCCGCTGCCGCCCAACACCAACGATGCCGGCATCCATTATGTGCTGGACCACCTGGTGATGCCGCTGCTGGAGGAATTCGAGCCGGAGCTTATCGTCAATTCCGCCGGCCAGGATAACCATTACAGCGATCCGCTGGCCAACATGGCTTTTTCAGCCCAGGGCTACGCGGTATTGAATCAAAAACTGGCTCCTGACATCGCCGTCCTGGAGGGCGGTTACTCAGTAGAGACCGCTTTGCCCTACGTAAACCTGGGCATAATAATGGCCATGGCCGGGATCGACTACTCCAACCTTAGAGAACCTGACTATTCGGCCGCACGGTTGGCCAAGAAATCAGTCTCCCAGGATTATTTCGACCAGATCATAAAGACCCAGATGGCCAACTTCCGCGGCCGGGAAGCCAAAATCCAGGATTATCGCCGGCGCTTCCCCGATGATTATGCCTATAGCCAACAGATCTATTACGATACCGATGGTATCAGTGAGCAGCAGATGGTGCGCCTGCAGATGTGCGGGGATTGCCCCGGATATCGGACCATCCAGTCCAGCGCCCGCCATTCCGGCTGGGAAAACTACGAGGTCTTCTGTATCAGCGTGCCCATGTACAGCTGCCCCAAGTGCCAGGAGGAGGGTCAGCGCATCTATGATGAGATGATCGGGAAACCTGGACCCTTTGACTATATATACCTGCAGGACCGGGCCCATGATGTATACCGCAGCATGAACACCGGCCGCAAGGTGGAAACGGTTTTATAATAATGACCATCAGACTCCTGGATGACCATCTGATAAATAAGATCGCTGCCGGCGAGGTAATCGAAAGGCCGGCTTCCATAGTGAAGGAACTGGTGGAGAATGCAATCGATGCCGGCAGCCGCCGCATAGCGGTGCAGATCGCCGGCGGCGGCATCGACCGCATCGAGGTGGCGGACGACGGCCAGGGCATTCCCAGGGACCAGGTGCTGATGGCTTTCGAACGGCATGCCACCAGCAAGATCGGCCGGGAAGAGGACCTGACCAGCATAGCCACCATGGGTTTTAGGGGAGAGGCCTTACCCAGCATCGCTTCCGTCAGCGAGGTGGAATTGCACACCCAGTATGGTCAGGAGGCGGGGGTGAGAGTATCCGTGAGCGGCGGCAAGAATATCCGTCTGGACAACTCGCCGGCTGCACCAGGTACCAAAGTGACAGTAACCGATTTGTTTTTCAATACGCCGGCCCGCAAGAAATTTCTGAAATCGATGGTCAGCGAAGGCATCCAGGTGCACGATGTGATGTGTCATCTGGCCCTGGCCCGCCCCGACATCTCCTTCAGCTACGCCAATGAGAAAAAGCTCTATTTCAAGACCCCCGGCAGCGGGGATCTCAGGGACACGGTAGTGGCTATCTACGGCCATGATTTCGCCGCCCATTTCATCGATCTGGATTGGCAAGGAGAGCGGTACCGGCTGCGGGGATTGATGTCCAAACCGGAATTTCGCCGTTTGAATCGCAAGAATCAGCTTTTTTACGTCAACGACCGCCTCATCAAAAGCCCCATGCTGGCCCGGGCGGTGGACGAGGGTTATCGCGGCGCCCTGCTGACCCGAGAGTATGCGGCGGTGTTTTTATTCCTATACCTGCCCGGAGAAGAGGTAGATGTAAATGTTCACCCCCAGAAGACCGAAGTCAGGTTCCGTGACGATAAAGCCATCTTCCGGTTGGTCAGCCAGGCCCTTAAAGCTGCCCTGGGCGGGCCCGGACTGACAGATGACCACCGCCCCCTGCATCCATCGGGATTCCCGCGGCCATCCCAACCAGCCCCGCTAAGGCTGGATTGGCCTCATGACCCCCAGCCGCTGTTCATCGCTGAAACCGGTCCCCAGGTGATCGATAGCCACATACAGACCGGTATCGGATGGGACGGCCGGGATGCTGACAGGGGGACGCCCGATTCCGATCTGGTGGTTATCGGGCAGTGCTTCAACGGGTATATTATTATTGAACGGGGAGATTCGATATGGCTGGTGGACCAGCATGCCGCCCATGAACGTATAATATACAACCGTTTGCGGGAACAGGGCCGGGGTCAGACCGAAGAAGGACAAATCCTTGCCTTCCCGCAAGCCTTCGACTTATCCGCGGCGGCCATGGATATGCTGGAAGACCACCTGGATGTGTTCCGGACCGCAGGCTTCGACCTGGAGCCCTTGGGGCCGGATTCGGTAATCCTGCGGGCCGCGCCGGCAGCCTTGCAGGGTCAGGAAGTGGAATTCGTCAATGAATGCCTGGACGTGCTGGCGATGGATCAGGCCATCAACTTTAAAGATGAGATCTATGCCCTGATGGCATGTAAACAGGCAGTGAAAGCCGGAGACCTATTGTCGCGGGCAGAGATGATGCTCTTGGTCGACGACCTGTTACGCAATCGGGATTATGGCAATTGTCCCCATGGGCGCCCGACCCTGGTCGAAATAAGCCGTTCGGAACTGGAAAAACGTTTTAAAAGGAAATAGACATGAAATTCGTGGTCACCACCACCCAATCACAAGAAGACATCAGCCCTGCTTTAAAGGAATTAATCGACCATAGCGGATTTGACTTCGTGCCCCGCCGAGGCCGGGGACTAGCCGGCATCGCCGCTGCCAGCGCAGCCGATGGGGTTATCGTTGGTGAGACTGACGGCCCGGTACTCTATATCCATGGGGAGAAGCTCTTTTTTCATCCCGGCATGGCCAAAAGCCGCATCGCGGCCTACCGGAAAAAGGGGCAGGAAGACCTGTTGATCAAAGCCTGCCAGCTGCAGCCGGGCTGGAGTTTCCTGGATTGCACCCTGGGGATGGGTGCCGACGCCATCGTAGCTTCCTATTTTTCCGGCACCGGCCGCATCACCGGAGTAGAATCAGAAGCAGCCATAGCAGCAGTGATCGGTTGGGGGATGAAGATGTATGCGGGCCGCATGGCATGGCTCAACCGGGCCGTCAACCGCATCGAAGTGGTCTGCAGTCACCATCAGCGGTATCTGCCCCGTCTGCCGGAACTTGCTTACGACATCGTCTATTTTGACCCCATGTTCGAACAGCCGCTGCTCAAGAGCCAACCCTTGAAC
>JAAYJY010000237.1 GCA_012522705.1 Syntrophomonadaceae bacterium
GTGATTTACAGCATAGGCACTGTGCAGCTCTCGGTGGTGGCCGGCATTTCGCTGATAAAAGCGGTGATGGTAGGGGTGGCGCCCTTTTTATTGGGCGAGGTGATCAAACTGGCGGCTGCCGCTTGGCTGGTCCACGAATTAAGGAAGAGATTACAGCTGGCAAGGTAGGTAGAGGATATGATCAGGGTCACCAATCTTAGTTATACGTTTAAAGAGGGGCGGGCTCCGGCGCTGCGAAATATTAAACTGGAGATAAACGAGGGGGAGTATGTGGCTCTGATAGGACCCAACGGATCCGGTAAAACCACCCTGATCCGCCATTTCAACGCCCTCATTATGCCGGAGAGCGGGAGAGTGGAGATCGACGGCCGCAGCTGCCGGGACACCGGCCACCATGTGGATATAAGGCGCGCCGTGGGCATGGCCTTCCAGAATCCTGACAATCAAATCGTGGGGATGACGGTGGAAGAAGATGTGGCTTTCGGTCCCGGCAACCTGAACCTGCCGCCGGCGGAGATTAGGAGCCGGGTGGCTTCCGCATTGGATATGGTGGGGCTCACCGGCTTCGAGAAACGCACGCCCTTCAGCCTGTCCGGCGGCGAAAAGCAGCTTCTGGCTCTGGCCGGCCTGTTGGCGGTCAGTCCCCGCTACATCGTCCTGGATGAGGTCACCGCCTCTCTGGATCCCACCGCCCGGGCCAATGTTTTGGCCATTTTGGAGCGTCTGCAGGCGCAGGGGGTCAGCATAGTGCATGTTACCCATAACCTGGAGGAAGCGGCCAAGGCAGACCGGGTAGTGCTGATGAACGCTGGAGAAATAGTCGCCGATGGTCCGCCCGGTGAAATTCTAACTGATGGAGAACGACTCAAGTCGGTGGGGATGGCGCCGCCGACGGTGGTGGAACTCATGAGCCGGATCATGACCCCCGGGGTCCGCCGGCCGGGCCATATTTTGACCCTGGACCAGGCGGCCGAATTTATCAATAGCTGTCTGGCGGGAGCCGGGTATGAGCCGGGTCAAGACCAGGGGCAGGGTCAGCCCGTGCTGAGGGAGGCCGAGTAGATGAATCAGCTGGGCCAATATCTGCCGCGTTCCTCTATCCTGCACCGCTGCGACCCGCGCATCAAGATGGCTGCATTGCTGTGTTTAAGTTTGCTCATCCTCCGTCTGAACCATTTGGGTTTGGGACTGGTATTTTTTTTGGTAGGGGGAATGGCGGTTCTGGGCCGGATCACCTGGAGGGAGTTGTTAAACGCCGCCCGGCCGATGCGATTCCTCTTTCTGGTATTGTTTTTGGTTTATCTCCTGTTTACTCCCGGAACCCCGTTGCTGCACATCTTGGGGGATAAATGGCACATCAGCCGGGAGGGCTTGTCCATGGGCATATTGATGGTGGGCAGATTCTGGCTCTTGGTCCTGGCCGCGGCTATCCTGACCATGACCACCTCGGTGACAGAGATCTCTTTTGGCTTGCAAAGGCTGCTGGCGCCGCTCAAGGTAGTGGGGATTTCCTCATACAATATCGCCACCATGGTGTCCCTGGCGGTGAGGTTCTTGCCCACTCTGCAGATGGAGTTGAACCAGGTGCGGGAAGCGCAAGCGGCCCGGGGAGCGGACTTGAGGTCGGCGAGTGCCAGGCTGGGGGCTATCCGCCATACGGCCATACCCTTGATCATGAACGTGATACGCCGCAGCGAGGAACTGATCGAAGCCATGGAGGCCCGCGGCTATCGGCCCGGCCCCCGTACGTATTTGTTTGAACCGTCCTTGACCAAAGGCGATTACGCCGCTTTGGGCCTATTGCTGCTGTTGCTGGGCGCGGTCTGGGTGGGGCGGGGCTTTATATTGACATAATCCTGGCCCGGAACCCGTACATAATGATAGTGTAGGCAATCATTAAGGAAATTTTCAATAAATCGGGCCGGCATTAGGCTGGCCAGACCGTGTATTATATTGCTTGGGGACGGCTGGCTTTCGGGATTTATCATGCGCACCCGCACCGCAATAAAGGGATTCAACCAGAGTATATTTACAACAATAAAAGTGGGAATAGCCATGAAGCGGTTTGTAATAGCCGTCAAATAAGGTAATGTTAGAGGGGTCACAAATAGCAGTTGGAGGTTGAATACGTGCTTCTTATAGAAATAGTGAAGGCAGTCATCCTGGGAATCGTGGAGGGAATTACCGAATGGCTGCCCATTAGCAGCACCGGCCATATGATTTTGGTCGATCAGTTCATCAAATTGGACGCCTCGCCCGCTTTTATCGAAATGTTCTTCGTGGTCATCCAATTGGGAGCCATCATGGCGGTGGTCCTCCTTTATTTTCATAAGCTGAACCCTTTTGCACCCAGTAAATCAACCCCAGAGAAGAAAGATACCATGGCGATCTGGTACAAGGTGATCGTGGGGGTCATCCCCGCCGCCGTATTGGGATTTTTGTTTGATGATTGGCTGAACGATAAATTCTATAACTATCCAACCGTAGCGGTCATGCTGATCGTTTACGGGATCCTGTTTATCGTGATCGAAAACCGCAACAAAGGCCGTGAAGGTGTGATCCAGTCGTTCAATGAACTGACTTACAAAACCGCTTTCTTGGTCGGGATGTTCCAAGTCCTGTCGTTGATTCCCGGCACATCACGTTCCGGTGCGACGATTTTGGGGGCTATTATTCTGGGAACTTCTCGCCATGTGGCGGCGGAATTCTCTTTCTTCCTGTCTATCCCGGTAATGTTTGGGGCCAGTGCCCTAAAGCTGGCCAAGTTCGGATTTGTTTTTACCAGCATGGAACTGGCTATTCTCTTGACCGGCATGATAGTAGCCTTTGCGGTATCCGTCGCAGCCATCAAATTCTTGTTGGGCTACATCAAGAACAACGATTTCAAAGCCTTCGGATGGTACCGCATCGCTCTAGGCCTTCTGGTCATCGGATACTTTGTCTGGTTTGAATAAGGGAGATGGAAGCAGAGGAAGTGAATATTGTATCATTAATGAAGGTGTGTTTGGGCTCTGCTCGGCAAGGGCAGGCAAGTGAATGGAGGGAATAAAATGCTGGCTGAGAAACTGCTGGTGTA
>JAAYJY010000022.1 GCA_012522705.1 Syntrophomonadaceae bacterium
ATGAAGCCCATCTTGGGCGGAAAGGGCGCCAATCTGGCCGAGATGACCAATATCGGATTGCCGGTACCTCCAGGTTTCACAATAACCACGGAAGCATGTAACGAATATCTCGCTTTGAATCAGGAATTCCCCGAAGGTTGCCTGGAACAGGCATTTGCAGCCCTGGCCACTATTGAGGAAAAGACCGGTAAGATTTTTGGAGACAAGGACAACCCGCTGTTGGTGTCGGTAAGGTCTGGAGCAGCCGTATCCATGCCCGGGATGATGGATACTATTTTGAATCTGGGACTCAATGACGAATCAGTGCTGGGACTGGCGGAGCTCTCCGGAGATGAACGTTTTGCCTACGATTGCTATCGCCGTTTCATTCAAATGTTTGGCAATGTTGTGCTGGAAATGGAACATTCGCATTTTGATGATATTATCGAGAAGTATAAAAGAAAACTAGGTTTGATATTCGATTATGAGATACCAGCAGCAGAATTGAAGGAAATAATGGGTGAATATAAGGCTCAGGTGAAAAAGGATAAGACCATCGACTTTCCTCAGGACGTGCGGGAACAGCTGATTCTGGCCATCCAAGCCGTGTTTGGGTCTTGGGATAACCAGAGGGCCATTGTCTACCGGCGGATCAATAAAATTCGTGATGATCTGGGCACGGCCGTTAATATACAAGCTATGGTCTTTGGTAACCTCGGTGAAGACTGCGGCACCGGCGTGGCCTTTACCCGCAGTCCCTCAACCGGGGAAAGTGAATTGTACGGCGAATTTCTGGTCAACGCCCAGGGAGAAGATGTGGTGGCCGGCATCAGAACGCCCCTGCCCATATCCCAGCTCAAGGCCAATCTTCCTTCAGTGTATGAGCAGTTCGTCGAAACCTGCAACAACCTGGAGAAACATTACCGCGAGATGCAGGACATTGAGTTTACCGTAGAAAAGGGAGTCCTGTATATGCTGCAGACCAGGACCGGCAAAAGAACTGCCAAGGCCGCAGTCAAAATAGCGGTGGACATGGTGAGTGAAGGATTGATCAGCAAAGAAGAAGCATTGATGAGAATCGATCCTGAACAGATCGACCAGTTGTTACATAGACAGATAGATACCTCCGCAAAGTTGGAGCCTATCGCCAAGGGGTTGCCAGCATCGCCCGGGGCCGCCAGCGGCAAAGTGGTTTTGGATGCCGACTTGGCTGAGAAATTGGGTGAAGCGGGAGAGAAGGTAGTGCTGGTCCGCAATGAGACCGCCCCCGACGACATCCATGGAATAGTCTATTCGCAAGGGGTCTTGACCGCTCGGGGCGGCATGACTTCCCATGCGGCAGTAGTGGCACGAGGCATGGGTAAGCCATGCGTGAGCGGATGTGAGAGCATCAAGATCGATTTCCAAGCCAAACAATTCACCGTCAATGGGGTCACGGTCAAAGAAGGGGACATTATCACGGTGGATGGCACATCCGGTAATGTCATGCTGGGAGAAGTGCCGATGATAGAACCAACCTTGTCTGATGAGTTTCAGACCATGTTGAGCTGGGCCGATGAAATAAAGAAACTGGGGGTCAGGGCAAACGCGGACACTCCTGAAGATGCCCTGAAGGCCAGGGAATTCGGAGCCCAGGGGATAGGGCTGTGCCGGACTGAGCATATGTTCATGGCCCAGGAGCGACTGCCCAGCGTACAGGAGATGATACTGGCGGACAACCTGGCGGACCGGCAGACGGCTTTGGATAAATTGCTGCCCTATCAGCGGGACGACTTCAACGGGATTTTAAAGGCCATGGCGCCCAACCCGGTAACCATCAGACTGCTTGACCCGCCCCTGCATGAGTTCCTGCCTGATCATGAGTCCTTGATGTTGGAGATCGCTGATATGAAATACCGGAACGCCAATCCCTACGAGATCTTCGCCAAGGAACAGCTGGCCAAGAAGGTACATACCCTATCGGAATCGAATCCGATGCTGGGTCATCGGGGGTGTCGTTTGGGGTTGACCTATCCGGAGATATATATGATGCAAGCCCGGGCTATATTTGAGGCCATGTACCTGCTCCAGGAAGAAGGGATTGACACCTTCACCGAGGTGGAAATCCCTCTGGTCATGGACCGGATGGAATTTGCCCTGCTGCGCGATGATATTCTGAAGGTTTATGACGAAGTGAAACAGGTTCATAACCAAGAGTTGGATTTTGTCCTGGGAACCATGTTGGAATTGCCCCGCGCTTGTATTGTGGCTGATGAGATCGCTGAACTGGCGGAGTTCTTTTCATTTGGGACCAATGACCTGACCCAGACCGCATTGGGGTTCAGCCGGGATGATGCGGAAGGCAAGTTCATACCGGTTTATCTGGAGCGCAAGATAATGAAAGATAATCCCTTTGCCGTCCTGGATCGCAAAGGGGTGGGCGGTCTTATGAAGATCGCGGTCGAGAAGGCGCGTACGGCACGTCCGAACATGTTGATGGGCATATGCGGTGAGCACGGCGGTGAGCCCAGTTCGGTGGAGTTTTGTCATCTCATCGGGCTGAATTATGTAAGCTGTTCGCCTTACCGCATCCCCATCGCCCGTCTGGCAGCGGCTCAGGCTAAAATATACAACGGCTAGATTCACGGGATCGGCAGGGAGTCCTGGCAACAGGGCTCCTTCTTTATTCCAGCCAACTACAAGTAGAATTTTAAAGGAAATAGGATCTGGTTGTAGTATATGGAATTATAGAAAGTTTTTCTTCTCCGGCAGCGTATCAAGTG
>JAAYJY010000238.1 GCA_012522705.1 Syntrophomonadaceae bacterium
GCACCATGCAGGACGGCCTGGGTCTGCTGATAGCCGCTATCGGCATGCAATACGCATTCAAAGCGGACAGCATCGCTCTGGTCGGCGTCTGCCTGGCCTTAGGGGCGGTGTGTGGAGAATGGCAGCGTTGGGAAGGCCGCCTGGAAAACCTGGGAGTACGACTGGAGCGGGCCATAGGCGGCAAGCAGGAGGGTGAGGGAGAAAATCTGTTTGTCAAGGGATTCGTTTCGGCTACCCTGTTGTTTTGCGTGGGCGCCATGGCCATTGTGGGCTCGCTGCAGGACGGTCTGACCCATAACTATGAGATCCTGCTGGTGAAATCCATGCTGGACGGCATCTTCGCCATGTTGTTCGCAGCCAGTATGGGGGTGGGTGTGCTTTTTTCAGCCTTCCCGCGCTTCCTGTACCAGGGATCCATCAGCCTGGCGGCGGGCTTTCTCAAACCTTGGCTGACCGACGCCATGCTCAATAATATCACCGCTCTGGGCGGGGTATTGATAATCGGCATAGGCTTCAATGCCCTGGGGATCACCCGGATCAAGGTCGCCAACCTGCTGCCGGGACTGTTCCTGATACCAGTGGCCATGGTGATCGTCAACAATTGGCCCTGGTGACAGACCCCGCCCGATCCCGATGCCGTCCAGAACTGTATACATAGCAGCGATTAGGTGAAGCCACTGGCTTTTTGTTATAATTTTATCAATGTGAATGAGAACTTTAGGAGGAATAGGTATGGCTTTGACTATAAAGGAAGTTGAGCATGTGGCCCAGTTGGCTCGTCTGAAGCTGACTGAAGAAGAGAAGGTCAAATTTGCCCAGCAGCTCAGCACCGTCCTTGATTATGCGGATACCCTCAATGCCATTTCCACGGAAGGCGTTGAACCCCTCATCCATATCCTGCCTATCCGCAATGTCTTCCGGGAAGACCAGAGGAAACCCAGTATGGAGCGGGAGGAGATACTGGCCAATGCTCCGCTGGCCGAGGGTTTTCAATATAAGGTGCCCAAGATTATGTAGAGGAGGTCAGTCCGGTGGAACTGTATGAACTGACTGTACACGAGTTGCAGGAATTATTGGCTGGCGGGATAACCTCGTCGGCAGAGATAGTAAAGTCGGTCCTGGCCCGTATCGACGCGGTTGAAGACCAGGTCAAATCGTTTATCACCGTAACCAGGGAGCAGGCTCTGGACAAAGCCCGCCAGGTCGATGCCCAAGGCAGTTACCAGGGCCTGGCCGGTATACCGATGGGCCTTAAGGACAATATTTGCACCCGCGGGGTAAAGACGACCTGCGCCTCCAGGATGCTGGCCGATTTCATTCCCCCTTACGAGTCAACCGTTTCCCGCCGCCTGGACCAGCAGGGCAGTGTCCTGGTGGGCAAACTCAATATGGACGAGTTCGCCATGGGGTCATCCACCGAGAATTCGGCATTCTTTGCCACCCGCAATCCATGGGACCTTACCAAGGTGCCCGGGGGTTCTTCCGGGGGTTCAGCTGCGGCGGTGGCCGCCGGCCAGATACCCTTCAGCCTGGGCTCGGATACTGGCGGCTCTATCCGCCAGCCGGCCGCCTACTGCGGAGTGGTAGGGATGAAACCGACCTACGGGCGGGTATCCCGCTGGGGGGTAGTGGCCTACGCCTCTTCTCTGGATCAGGTGGGGGTACTCAGCAAGGATGTGCGCGACAACGCCATGATCATGCAGATCATCGCCGGCCATGACCCCCTCGATTCCAACTGTGTGGATCTGGCCGTGCCTGACTATGTGGCTGGGCTGGATGGCTCGGTCCGGGGGATGCGCATCGCTTATCCGCGCGAGTACTTTGGTGTCGGAGTGAATGAATCGGTCCGGGACCTGGTCATGCAGGCCTTGAAGAAATATCAGGAACTGGGGGCTATAGTCGAGGAAGCCTCCCTGCCCCACAGCGAATACGCGCTGCCCGCTTATTACCTGTTGGGCCCAGCCGAAGCCAGCGCCAACCTGGCCTGCTTTGACGGGGTAAGGTTCGGCTGCCGGGACAACACTGCCGAGAACGTGGTGGATATGTTTTCCGGGACCCGCGACCATGGCTTTGGGGATGAAGTGAAGCGGCGCATCATGTTGGGCACATTTGCTTTGAGTTCCGGTTATTACGATGCTTATTACCTTAACGCCTTAAAGGTAAGGCGGCTGATTGCCAACGACTTCACCAAGGTATTCAACGATTATGATATTATCATAGCGCCGACCACGCCCACCACCGCCTTCGGGTTGGGCGAGCAGCGCGGCGATCTCTTGACCATATACATGAACGATGTCCTGACGGTTCCGGTCAACATGGCGGGGCTGCCGGGCATATCCATTCCCTGTGGGTTCACCGGGGGGCTGCCGGTGGGCATGCAGATCATCGGCAAGGCCTTCGATGAGGCCACCGTATATAAAGCAGCCTATGCTTTCGAACAGAATACTGATTTTCATACCATCAAACCACAGCTGGGGGTGAGATAGATGAGCCCGGATTATGAAATAGTCATCGGCCTGGAGGTCCATGCCGAGCTTAAGACCCAGACCAAGATTTTCTGTTCCTGCTCCACCGCTTTCGGGGCTGAACCCAATACCCAGACCTGTCCGATCTGCGCCGGTTTTCCGGGGGCGCTGCCGGTGCTCAACCGTCAGGTGGTGGACCTGGCCATCCGCGCCGGTCTGGCGCTCCACTGTGAAATCCCGGCCATGTGCAAGTTCGACCGTAAGAACTATTTCTATCCGGACCTGCCTCATGGCTACCAGGTTTCCCAGTTCGATTTCCCGGTCTGCAAGCAGGGCTATTTGGATATAGATATAGAAGGCCAGAAGAAACGGGTGGGCGTCACCAGAGCCCATATGGAAGAGGATGCCGGCAAGCTGGTACACCAGGGTGACATCACCACTACTCCCTTTTCGCTGGTGGATTTGAACCGCAGCGGGGTAGCGCTGCTGGAAATCGTCTCCGAGCCGGATATGCGCTCGGCCCAGGAAGCCCGGGCTTATCTGGAAAAACTGCGCTCCATGTTGTTGTTTGCCGGGGTCTCGGACTGCAAGATGCAGGAAGGCTCGCTGCGCTGTGACGCCAACGTGTCGGTGCGGCCTTTCGGTCAGCAGGAATTCGGGACCCGCTGCGAGATCAAAAATTTAAATTCATTCCGGGCCTTGGAAAGGGCTATAGAATATGAGGCCAAACGACACATGGAAGCCCTGGAGGATGGCACTGAGCTCTTCCAGGAGACCCGCACCTGGGATGAGGAGAAACAGATGACTCGTTCCATGCGCTCCAAGGAGGAAGCCCACGATTACCGTTATTTCCCCGAGCCCGACCTGCCGCCCCTGTTTATCAGCCGGGAATGGGTGGATGAAGTCCGGGCCGCCCTGCCGGAGATGCCGGAACAAGCCCAGCAGCGGCTGATGGAGGTTTATGGCTTGCCCGAATACGATGCCGCTCTCCTGACCTTGACCCCGGAGACCCTGGACTTTTTCGACCGTTGTGTGCAGGAGTATCCCGATGCCAAGACCATCGCCAACTGGATGATGGGGGAATTCAGCCGCTTGCTCAACCAGACCAACCAGGAGATCGGGGACAGCCACCTGACTCCGGACCATCTGGTGCAGATGCTGCGGTTGGTGGATGACGGGACCATCAGCGGCAAGATAGCCAAGACGGTCTTGGAAGATATGTTCAACAGCGGTCAGAGCCCCCAGGAGATTATCAAGGCCAAGGGCCTGGTGCAGATTTCGGACGCCGATACCCTGCTGCCGCTGATTGAGGATATCGTCGGAGCTAATCCCAAAGTGGTGGAGGACTATAAGAGCGGCAAGGGCAAGGCGATGGGCTTCTTCGTGGGCCAGATCATGAAGGCCACCAAAGGCCAGGCCAACCCGGCTTTAGTAAATGAATTGCTCAAAAAGGTATTGGATAGCATACAATAGGTTATGTGAGAAAAACAAACGGTATTTAGACATGGCAGAGGGGTAGGGAGAGATTCAATGACTTGGACATTGATAAACCGAGACTGGTTCTTGGAACCGGACGTCAAGATCCGGATGGTGGATACCACACTTCGTGACGGAGAGCAAACCGCCGGAGTGGTTTTTTCCAACGATGAGAAGGTGCGCATAGCCGTCTACCTGGATCAGATCGGCATTGATCAGATCGAAGCTGGCATACCGGTGATGGGCGGATTTGAAAAGGATTGCATCAAGGAGATAGTCAGACTGGGGCTCAAAGCCAGCATCATGGCCTGGAACCGGGCGGTGATCAGCGATATCAAGGAGTCGCTCACCTGTGGGGTGGACGCAGTGGCCATCTCTATCAGCACCTCGGACATCCACATCGAACACAAATTGCAGACCACCCGCGAGGATGTCCTGCACCGCATGGCCGACGCGGTCAAGTTTGCCAAGGACAAAGGGCTGTATGTCTCAGTCAATGCCGAGGACGCATCCCGGTCGGATTTAGAATACCTGACCGAATTCGCCCTCATAGCCAAACACGCCGGGGCTGATCGCCTGCGCTATTGTGATACCGTGGGGATCCTGGACCCCATGAAGACCTTCCGGTATATCAAGACCCTGCATGATGCGGTGGGGTTGGATATCGAGATGCATACCCACAACGATTTCGGTATGGCCACCGCCAATTCCCTGGCCGGCATATATGCGGGGGCCAACCATGTCGGAGTTACCGTCAACGGTTTGGGGGAAAGGGCTGGCAACGCCGCCCTGCAGGAGGTTGTCATGGCCATCAAGCACCTGATGAAGATCGGTGTCACTTATGATACCACCATGCTCCGGGAGGTGGCCCAGTACGTAGCCGAGGCCTCCGGCCGAACTCTGGGACTCAACAATCCAATCGTGGGTTTGAATATATTTGCCCATGAATCCGGCATCCACGGTGACGGGGTGCTCAAAAACCCATTGACCTATGAGGCTTTTCGACCTGAAGAAGTGGGCCTGGAGCGGCAGATCGTGATCGGCAAACACTCCGGTTCAGCGGCTATTAAGTCCAAGTTCATGGAATATGGGGTTGAACTGAGCGAGGAAGACGCCCAGGAGGTCCTAGGCCGCTGCCGGCAGATGGCTATGGACAAAAA
>JAAYJY010000239.1 GCA_012522705.1 Syntrophomonadaceae bacterium
GCTCAGTTGGTTAGAGCACCAGATTGTGGCTCTGGGGGCCGTGGGTTCGAGTCCCATCATCCACCCCATTTTACCCCAACTTGACAGCCGTCCGGTCATCCACTTATACTCAATGGCGTTGGGGTGTAGCCAAGCGGTAAGGCAACGGACTTTGACTCCGTCATTCGTTGGTTCGAATCCAGCCACCCCAGCCAATTATACCCCTCAGGGGCCATTAGCTCAGTTGGCAGAGCACCTGACTTTTAATCAGGGTGTCCCGCGTTCGAGTCGCGGATGGCCCACCATGGTAAACCAAGAACCCGCCGGTATCGGCGGGTTTTTTTTGTTACCCTGTTCGGGTTTATGTTTGACGCTTTTTAACGTGTTTCAACACCCTTTGCCGCCAAACAGGGGGTCAGCGATAACCAGCGGTAAATCCCGTTAATCAGGGTATCCCGCTTTCGGATCGCGGATGGCCCCAACAGACCGTCCTCGACACCCGGGACCTATTGCCTATTTTAATGCATACAAATCTAGTTGCTTATGTTATGCTCACTATAGCTAGCGGTAATTTATCCGCTAAATCTTTTTGAAAGAGGTGTTTATGATGAAAGATAATGATCCAATGCAAAAGAACGGATTAGGTGAAAGCCTGCCGAGCCGTAATGATGTAAAAGGGGAGTTCCCAGGCATTACCCGTGAGAATGGTGCTCCCGTCATTAACAACCAGGATACGATGACCGCCGGAAAAAGAGGGCCCCAAGTCATACAGGACGCATGGCTGCTCGAAAAGCAGGCTCACTTCAACCGGGAGGTCATCCCGGAGCGCCGGATGCACGCCAAGGGATCTGGAGCATTCGGGGAGTTTGTGGTAACTCATGACATAACGAAGTTTTCCAAAGCCAGGGTCTTTTCCGAGATTGGAAAAAAGACCGGATTGTTTATGCGCTTTTCCACCGTAGCCGGGGAGCGCGGCGCCGCCGATGCCGAGCGCGACATCCGCGGATTTGCCGTAAAATTTTACACTGACGAGGGCAACTGGGATCTGGTCGGAAACAATACCCCGGTGTTCTTTTTCCGGGATCCCAAGAAATTTATCGATCTGAATCATGCCGTCAAACGCGATCCCCGCACCAATATGCGCAGCCCCAATAACAACTGGGACTTCTGGACATCCCTTCCGGAGTCATTGCTCCAGGTAACAATCACGATGAGTGATCGCGGTATCCCTTCCTCCTATCGTTATATGCACGGATTCTCCAGTCATACTTACAGCCTGATAAACGCTGCCAACGAGCGGGTATGGGTGAAATTTCATTTCCGCAGTCAGCAGGGTTTTCAGAGTCTTACGGATCAAGAAGCTGAAATGGTAGTAGGGAAGGATCGGGAGAGTCACCAGAGAGACCTCTATACAGCCATCGAGAAGGCGATATTCCCGAAATGGACCCTGTTTATACAGGTCATGACCGAGGAGCAGGCTAGAAATATGCCCTACAACCCCTTTGATCTGACCAAAATGTGGTTGAAGAAAGACTTCCCCCTGATTGAGGTGGGTGAAATCGTGCTGAACAGGAACCCGGATAATTATTTTGCCGACGTGGAGCAATCAGCCTTCAATCCCGCCAACAATGTGCCGGGCATAGGCTATTCCCCCGACCGTATGCTCCAGACCCGGTTGTTTTCCTATGGGGATGCCCATCGCTATCGCCTGGGGGTAAACCATCACCAGATTCCGGTCAACAGTCCGCAGGGTGTGAAGCATCCGCATAGCTTCCATCGGGATGGCCTGATGAGGGTGGATGGCAACATGGGCAGCGAACTCCACTATGCGCCCAACAGCTATGGCAATTGGACCGACGACCCCAGGAGCGCGGAGCCTGTCCAGGAGGGCGGCGATGTCTATCAGTATGATTTCCGCGAGGATGATCATGATTATTACACCCAGCCCGGGCCTCTGTTCCGGGGGATGAGCCCTGAACAGCAACTGGCGCTTTGTGAGAATACGGCTCGCAACATGGGCTGTTCGACTCTGCAGATCAAACACAGGCATATCAATCATTGTTATATGGCCGACCCTGATTATGGCAAGGGTGTAGCTGCGGCCATGGGCATCTCACTCGACGACGTGGACCTGACTCCGATGAAATCCGACAGCTACGATGTCTGGCGACAGGATAATGCCCGCGGTGCTGCTGATCTCAATGTGATTTCCACCCCGGCCGATCCGGTCACCGCCAGGAACTTACCTCCCAATGGCCGTGATACCAATGCGGCAGATCCGAAGAGTCTGTTCAGTTGGGAAAATGACCCCCATCTGCTGTGATCGTATTAAGTTGTAGATCGAGACCAAAGACCTCCGACTGGAAATGAAGTGGTGCTTTAAGACCGGCCCATACTAAATTTGCAGATCAAGATGAGTCTGCTAAACCAAGAACCCGCCGGTTCCGGCGGGTTCTTGGTGTCTAGAGCGCGATTGGCAGCCACTGAATCCAATTCCTTTCTCACGCCGGTTCCCCGCCGGCCTTTTCTCACGTCTTTGCGCCCCAGCGGAGGTGCCGGGGGAACTCTTGACACCGTAAGGGTTGATCTTTTTTCATGTACGTAATGTTGCTATCAGCCGCAACGGGTTGAGCAGCAGATCCAGGGCATCATTAATTTGGTTGACCACAACATCCGCGCTAAGCAATGATGCTGCACAACATCCCTCCCGGCCAATAACGGCTATAGACAACTGGGCTTGCTTAAACATGGCAATATCATTATTACCGTTTCCTATGGCCGCAGCACCGGGGGGATCAAGGGCAGAAATAAATTTCGCCTTGTCCGTAGTACCGTTCTCGGAACTTACGGTGAACAACTCGATACCCAGTTCGCGGGCAGCCTGAGCTCCTGTTCCAAATGTGTCGGCCGTCAATAAATAGACCTTCACTTTATCCTTTAGCTGCGCAAGGCGTTCCGGGATGCCTGCGATCACCTGACCGTCGGTGGTTATGGTGCCGTTCATGTCCAAAACCAAGTGATGAAGTTGCAAGTCCTCTCCCCCCGGAATCGATATTTTAATCATAGTGCTCCTCACTCCCTGCTATGCTTGTTTACTTATAATAGCCATTAGAATATTTCGAGATACTCATCAAGCTCCCCCTTGTATTCCCGCGACCTGTTAACTTTCTCCTTCCGACACCTGTTTTTGAATCAGAATGAGCGCAAATCAGAGTCAAATTATTTCTATAACGATTGACCTCCATTATAATAAGTATTAATATTAATCATAAATTAATCCAATTCCCTTTTCGCGCCGGTTTCCTCGCCGGCCTATTTTTTTTGCGCATCTTTACGTGAGTGTCAGTGTCAACAGAACCGTCCCCCTGACACTAAATATGCATGCGCTTCTGGAGCTGGGCGCGAATCTCGCCGCCCCTGAAAACCAGGACCGCTACCAGCATTACTACACTCAGGCACACCGAGACAAAGGTCGGAACCGGATGAGATATCCAGCCCAGAAGAAATACCGGCAGCGGTATCAACGCCAAAAGCGCTGCAATCACCATGTACAGCACGTAATCCCCCACCTCCAGTTCTACCACCCGGACTGAGACGAACATCGCCGCCAAGGCACCGCTGCAGATAATGGGAATAGCATAATTTATCGACCAGCCCGTCCACCCGGTGTAATAGTCCCAGAGAGCACTCAGCAAGGAAAGCAGGGCAATCTGATAGACGATGCTTTTGGCAATGTTGCGCCTCTTGCGGATAATCGAGCCGACGATCAGCCACATGCTGATGACCCCAAACAGGATCAACACCGGCCGGTTGATGTGGGTCGGCCATATCCGATGAATAATGAAGGATAAAGCTACCGTAATCACCGACAGGAAAGTCAGAATCCTGATCGCCAGATGTTTGTGAAAGCGCAGGGGAATATCCGGGAAGGGTGATTCCTGCGCCACAACACCCTGGGTCCGGACCGGATTGAGGCAGAGCGGACAGGTATCCCAATCCCCCAGAATATCAACCTTACAGCTGCCGCAATATCTCATCCCCTTCCCACCCCCTCTTTCATCTCCGGCATTTCTTCAATACTGACCCTATTCACAGCCACCGTAACCGGTACCCCTTTTTCGGTCAGGGTGGTGATAAAATTCCTTTGAATCTCGGTTTCCATAAACGGGGAAGTGAAACAGATGGTCAGACGATCCCCGTGACTGATGGAAACGAAATGGGGCCTGGCCGCCGAGGTCAGCGCATACAGCTGTTCGATATAGGGATCAACCTCTGCGGGAAAGGCGACCTGGCCAATATTGGACATGGCCAGGGTCAGATTACGATTACGCCTGGCATTGGCGATCTTCAAGGCCAGGTCTTTGACCGGCCGAATGACCAGCCGAAAGAAAAGGATCTCTTCCAAAGCCCTCAGCTGATTCAGTTTCTTCCTGAGCTTTTCCTCGGTCAGCTGATCCTTGAACTGTCGGTCCAGCGAACGACAGATCGACTCGATGCTGTCACCTTCCGCCCCATTTTGCCCGTAGGTATATCCAACATGCAGGGTAGACCAAAAATTCCGGGCCGAAGAAGATTTGAAATAGGAACGCAGATTCACCGGCACCGACACCGCGATTGTCCCCACCTCCTTGGGCCGGGGGGCATCCCGGTATACCGCATCGACAAACAGCGCCGTCAAATAGACGGTCAGGGTAGTCCCGGCTGCATGGGCCAGCCGCAGCACCTCCGCCGCCGGCATGTCCGCTTCCACCAGCCGCATCCGATGATCCGGGGTTTTCGTGCCGCGAACGTGATACACCCGGGCTTTAGGCTTTTTCCTGGTTGATTCTTTGTGGTCACCGGCTGCACCTCTGGCTTTCCCGGAGACACCCAGGGCCGCTTTCCCAACCGCTTTACCCACCCGGGCTACCGTATTTACCGCAACCCGCACCGGACGGGAAAACAGCCAGTCCCCCTCATGGCCGAAATAGCGCGCGGCGCTATCATCAAACTGCTGTTTTTGCGAGCCTTTGCCGGGATAATTCAAGACCTGGTCTTTAAAAATCTCGGGGTAGCGGCGGATGGTGTAGTTGTAGAGCAGGTGATCCAGAAACCATAGCGCACCGGTCCCATCGGAAAGAGCGTGGAAAACTTCCAAATGAATCCGGTTGCGGTAATACAGCACCCGGAAAAGCAGATTCCTCTTATCGAAATGGTAAATCTGCGCACAGGCCGGTTGATCATCCAACTGAACCTGAGGTCTCTGCTCACTGTCCTCCAGGTAGTACCAAAAAATGCCCCGCCGCAGCACCGCGTGATAAAGCCTGAAGTAATCGTAGGTTTCATCCAGGGCCTGCTGCAATATGTCCGGGTCTACCTGATCCCGAACCGCTGCACTCATACGGAAAACCTTGGTATCGGTCGCGGTCATGGTGGCCGGAAAGATTTTCGAAGCGTTATCCATCCGTAACCATTTTTTATGTTCCATCTTCGGCCTGCTTTCCCCTGGCTTGCTGTCATGTCTTACCTCAATGCCCGGTGATGTGAAAACGCATTAGACAGAGTATATAATAAAACAATATTTTACTAAAGGAATGTCGGTAAACCCGGCCGCAAATGATACAATACAAATCATAGCCGATGGCCGGAATACGTTTAGCTCGACAAATCGGTTTGCCCGAGGAATTCTTAAGTAAAGAGTTGAGTGCCGCTGAGCTGCAGGGATTTTGGTAAGCTTGGCAACGTGATCCGCCTTAATCAATCAAAGGAGCTTCTGACCGCATGATATATAAAAACACCCGGGAATGCGTACTGGACCTGGAAAAGCACGGTCACCTGGTCCGAATTCACGAAGAGACCGACCCCAATCTGGAAATGGCCGAAATACACCGCCGGGTATTCCAGGCGGGAGGGCCGGCCATCCTTTTCGAGCGGGTCAAAGGCAGCCCTTTCCCGGCGGTGTCCAACCTGTACGGCACCATGGAGCGGGCCCGTTTTATTTTCCGGGCTACCCTGGATAAAGTCATGCGCATCATGCATACCGCCGCCGAACTGGAAGCTGTGCGGCGGCACCCCTGGAGATATGCAGGCCTGACCCGGACCGGCTGGAAGGCCCTGCCCCGCAAGGTCAAGCAGGCGCCGGTTATGGAATCCCAAACCACCATCAGTCAACTGCCGCAGATCAAATGCTGGCCGGATGACGGCGGACCGTTTATCCTGCTCCCCCAAGTCTATTCCGAGTACCCCCTGGAGCCGGGGATCATGCGCTCCAATCTGGGCATGTACCGGATCCAGATGGCGGGCAACGATTACGTTCAGGACCGTGAAATCGGCCTCCATTATCAGATCAAGCGTGATATCGGAATTCATCACACCAATGCCATCGCTCGCAACCAACCGCTGCGGGTCAGCGTGTTTGTGGGCGGTCCCCCCAGCCATACCCTGGCCGCTATCATGCCCTTGCCGGAAATATTGCCGGAGGTGGCTTTTGCGGGTCTGCTGGCCGGACGGCGTTTCCGCTATTGCTATGACCAGGGCTTCGCCATCGCGACTGACGCTGATTTTTGCATCACCGGCACGGTTGCCCCCGGCCAAACCAAAACCGAAGGGCCCTTTGGCGACCACTATGGCTACTATGCCCAGCGCCACCCCTTCCCTTTTATGAACGTAGAACGAGTCTATCATCGTAAAGACGCGATCTGGCCATTTACGGTGGTGGGCCGGCCCCCGCAGGAGGATACTATTTTCGGGAACCTCATCCACGAGATAACCGGACCGGTCACCCCCATGTCCATTCCCGGCGTGGCCAGCCTGCACGCCGTTGATGCCGCCGCCGTCCATCCCCTGCTGCTGGCCATCGGACGGGAACGTTACATCCCTTATGCCCCCCGGGAGCCCCTGGAGATACTGACCGTGGCCAATGCCATCCTGGGCTTCGGCCAGGCTTCGCTGGCCAAATACTTGTTCATCTGTGCCTACGAAGACGAACCCCGCCTGGACATCAGTGATGTCCCCGCCTATTTCCGTCATGTGCTGGAACGGGTAGACTGGCAGCGGGATCTGCATTTTCAGACCTGCAGCACCATGGACACCTTGGATTACACCGGCAGCGGATTCAACCAGGGTTCCAAACTGGTCATCGCCGCCGCCGGTCCAACCCGGCGCCGACTGGCTACCAGCCTCCACGACCGC
Organism: Syntrophomonadaceae bacterium; assembly: GCA_012522705.1. Classification (GTDB taxonomy): domain Bacteria; phylum Bacillota; class Syntrophomonadia; order Syntrophomonadales; family Syntrophomonadaceae; genus PHAA01. The sequence continues at coordinate 7,150 of JAAYJY010000239.1, forward strand.
TTACATCTGCCGGAGGGATTCAGGCAGCCAACCCTGCCTTTGCCCGGGATAATAGCCGTCAACGGGCCCCGGGTCACCGATGCCCGGCAAGGCGAAACCGATGCCGCCCGGCTGGAACAGTATTTGACCGATGCCGGGGTCCCCGATGATATCGCTCTCCTGGTGCTGGTGGACGACAGTGAGTTTGTGGCCCGTCATCTCGATAATTTCCTGTGGGCCACCTTCACCCGTTCCAATCCGGCCAACGATGTATACGGGGTGGGCAGTTTCACCGATCATAAGCATTGGGGCTGCCGCGGTCCCCTGATCATTGATGCCCGGTTGAAGCCCCATCATGCCGCGCCCCTGATCGAGGATCCGGCGGTCACCCGACAGGTCGATCGACTGGGAGCACCCGGAGGAAGCCTGCACGGAATCATTTAGATGAGGAACGGACGGCTCGCTCCGTCCGAGTCCACTGAAAAAGTGTCTTAATATGTCATGCTGAGCGTTAGCGAAGCATCTTACACCTGTATAAACCAATAATAAGGCGTTTTTGATGAGATCCTTCGTCGCCTTTGGCTCCTCTGGATGACAAAACAGGTACTTTATCAGTAGTCTCGGATCGTCCCCTTTCCCATCCATAGAAACCTATGTACTAGCTAAATGCCGGCCGTGTCTAATCATTGAGAAAAGCGTTGATTACCTCATAAGCTTCCACTACCGGGCGGGCAAACTTGGGATAAGCAATGAATCCATGGGCAGCATCAGGGATGCGGTGAACTCTGACCCGGTTGCCGGCTTGGCGCAAGGCCTCCCCATAAGCCTCGCCCTCGTCGCGCAGCGGATCAAACTCGGCGGTAATGACCAGGGTCTCCGGCTGGCCTGACAGGTCCGAGGCCATCAGCGGCGAAATATAAGGATCCTTCCGTTTCTCCAGGTTGGGCTCATACAAGGTCATGTAGTCTTCTATATTCTCCGCCGTCAGTCCGTATTCCCGCCCATAGGCCCGGATGGATGCAAACGGCGAATCCTCCGAGCGGTCCCAGTGGGTGGAAGGATAGAGCAAAACCTGCCGGGCCGGGACCTCCCGCCCCCGGTCCCTGAACATCTGGGAAACTACCGCGGCTAGATTCCCGCCGGCCGAATCCCCGATCAAAGTGATTTCGGAGGTATCATCCACGTCAAGCCAGTCGGGATGGTCAAACATGGCGGCGGCCGCCAGGTAGCAATCTTCCAGCCCAGCCGGAAAAGGATGCTCCGGAGCCAGCCGGTAATCCACTGAATAAACCGCCCGCCCCGTCATCTCCGCCATATTCAGACAGGTGATCGTATAGGTCCCAATATCGCCGATCACCCATCCCCCGCCATGGAAAAAGATCAAGGCCCCGGGCTTGCGATCCCCCTTCGGCAAAAAAATCCGCGCGGGAATATCACGCGCATCATCCGGCGAATTGATATGACAATCCATGACCCGATAGGGAATCTTTTTATCCGGAAACACCACCTGCTGCAATCTCCGCACCAACTGGTAATCCTTCTTGATGTCAATTTTCAAATAGGAAGGGATCTTCAGCAGAAGCCTCAGTATCCTGTTCACAGATCAAGTCACCCATCCTGCGCCGGAGCCTCACAGTCCTGGCCGGCAAAATTAGTGTTACGGCTGTCTTTAAGGTATCATAGATTGTGCCTTTAGGAAATGCGCCCTATTCGGCGCCCTGGCGAGCCAATTGCCATCCATAAAATGCAACAGGAGGGTCCATTATGAAAGCAAGCGTTGACAGAGACATTTGTATTGGCTGCGGACTTTGTGAGATAACCTGCCCCGAGGTGTTTGAATTAGATGATGAAATGATATCAACGGTTATCGTTGATGAGATACCTGAGGACTTGGAAGAATGCGCTCAAGAGGCGGAAGAGGAATGTCCCGTAACTGCAATCACCGTCGGTTAAGGATAGCCTCCCCTCTCTCTGAATCTCCTTTTTCCAATTTAATTGGGCCAGTTCGGTCAATGTTTTAAAAAAACGGATCCAATGAACATAAAACCTGTTGACAATCAAATGCGATTAGCATTAATCTCACAGTTAGCAAAGACTAACTAGCCGTAAAAAGAGATAATGCTAAGGAGATGCCATCCCATGTTGCTGAATCAGCTTTCCAAGGGAAAACCTGCCGTAATCACTAAAGTCGGGGGCAACGGCGCATTGCGGGGCCGGCTTCTGGATATGGGCCTCATACCCAAAACAAAGGTGACGATTCGCCATATCGCTCCATTAGGGGATCCCATAGAAATACGCCTTAGAGGTTATACCCTTACCCTCCGCAGAGAAGACGCGGAAAAAATAGAAGTTGAACCGGTGGAGGCCTAAAGATATGTTGTTTGCATTGGTGGGAAACCAGAATAGCGGCAAAACGACCCTGTTTAACCAACTGACCGGTTCCAATCAGCGCGTCGGCAATTTCCCGGGGGTTACCGTGGACCAGAAGTTCGGGGAAATACGTATTGCCAAAAATTGCACTGTGGTCGATTTGCCCGGTATTTATTCACTTCGCACTTATTCCAGTGAAGAACTCATCACCCGCGATTTCATTTTGAACAATAAGCCGGATGGCATTATCAACGTTGTGGATGCAACCAATATAGAGCGTAATCTTTATCTAACCCTGCAATTGATTGAAATGCAGATACCAATGGTATTGGCCCTTAACATGATGGATGAGGTACGAGATAACGGCGGCACCAACGATATTGACGAGATGTCCCGAGAACTTGGGATATCGGTAGTACCGATCAGCGCCGTAAAGAATGAAGGCATCGATGAACTGATCAATAGGATGATCAGCGATGCCAGGAACAAGCGCTACCCCCAGCGAACCGATTTTTGCTCACCCGGTCCGGTGCATCGGTGCATACACGCGATCTCTCATATAATCGAGGATCATGCGGAAAGACTGGGGGTACCCCCCAGGTTTGCGGCCACCAAAATCATTGAGGGCGATGACTACATCATTTCCCAGCTGGAACTGAGCCAAAATGAATTGGAACTGATAGAGCACAGTATTGTGGAGATGGAAACCGAGCATGGGATGGACCGGGATGCAGCCCTGGCCGATATGCGCTACAGCTTTATCGAGAATCTGTGCGCCACCACGGTGGTCCGCCCTGGAGAAAGCCGCGAATACCGGAGAAGTGTCAAAATCGATTCCATCCTCACCA
>JAAYJY010000240.1 GCA_012522705.1 Syntrophomonadaceae bacterium
ATGTGAGATTTGGTCAGCGGTGACCCGGTCACCCTCCCTGACTATAACCTCGCCCAGCAATACCTTCTTACGTACAGGTTGAACAGCATTTCGGGCTTGCTCAATCGCCGCCTCCGTAGCCTGCTTGTTATAGATCAGATTGGGGCGGACCGAGTCGATGGTGATTATCTGGACTATCTCCACGGCGGCTGGATTAAAGGCTATCCTACCAGCTTCACTGCGGATCTCCTCGTAGATGTTGGTCAGAGCCTCCTGAGTTATCGGTTTGCTCATCGTCTGGTCCAGGAGGCTCAGGCTGGCATTACGCATCTTTTCCAGATCCTCAGGGCTGGTAGTCAACAGATAGTTGGCCAGGGTAGTCAGGTTGTAGCCCTCATTGGCCTCGTTACCGCTGACCAGTTCTTCCAGCCCGCTTTTTATCGGCGTCCTCTTATCAGAATCAGCCGAGGCCAGCACAGTCACAAAACCATCGTATACGCTATTTACCTGTTCCCGAGCACTGTTTAAAGCCTCGCGATCTTCCTGATACGACTTCTGCACCCCGGCGGCTGCTTGCTCACGCAGTTCCGCGGTCCGTTTTTCGTCCACCACTACCACATTGGCTTCAGAGACAATATTTCGTTTGGCTACTTCGTCCAGACTCAGCGAAACCTGTTGCGGATTGAAGGCGCTGAACAGAGTAGCGGTAATGATGGCAATGAAGGCCATTATCACCAGTGGTTTGATTAAATTGGGATTCCGCAACACCCGGCTGGGTTTCCCTTCCAAAATATATTTGAAGATGTTGGCGAACTTCATCTCATTCTCCTCAACAGCCATCCTACTGCCTGTCTTCATAAACCTCGTAGGCGTTTATGATCTTTTGCACCAAGGGATGTCGCACCACATCCTCTTTCCCAAGGTATTCAAACGATATTCCCTTGATCCCGCTCAGAATCTTCTGAATCTCAATCAATCCGGAATATTCCTCCTTGGGCAAGTCTACCTGAGTGATATCGCCGGTTATAACCGTTTGCGACCCAAAACCCAATCGGGTCAGGAACATCTTCATCTGCTGGGGCGTGGTATTCTGAGCCTCGTCCAGGATTATAAAGGCGCTGTTCAGAGTCCGTCCCCGCATGTAGGCCAGAGGAGCAATCTCGATAGTATTCTTGTCCAGGTACCGTTGGGTGATATCGACACCCAGAATGTCAAACAGGCTGTCATAAAGGGGTCTCAGGTAGGGATTGACCTTTTCTATCAGATCCCCGGGCAGAAAGCCGAGTTTCTCTCCGGCTTCCACTGCCGGCCGGACCAATATGATACGCTCGACGTCCTTATTGCGCAAAGCTCGTGCGGCCATGGCTACGGCCAGATAGGTCTTGCCGGTACCAGCCGGACCGATGCCAAACACCACATCATCTTTGAGGATGGACTGTACATATGTCTTTTGACCCATGGTCCTGGCCTTGATGGCCTTTCCCCGGGCCGTAGTTATCAGGGTTCCGGAAACTATAGCCTGGTAAGCCGGCTTCTCTCCCTTTTTGAGGAGTTTGTCCACATAACCGATATCATTAATGTTCAATTGCCCTTCCCGCTCTACGATTTCCATCAAATCAGCAATCAATTGCAGGGTATAATCGACCTGCTCTTCGGGCCCCCGTACATAAATGTCTGCTCCGCGAGCAGACATATCAGCGCCGCTGATTTCCTTCAGATAGCGGAAGTTTTCATCTCCCGTCCCAAAAAAGATGGCGGCATGTTGGTTGTCCCCGATGGGGTATTTGCTTTCTTTTTCGGCCAAACGCCATAAACCTCCCGGCCATTACCGTATTTCGTGATAAGTATAGCATAAAAACCGGCTTAACTGCTAATTTCTACACCCCCGATGGTTTGAGGCATCCCGATGTCTTCAAGCCCTTCAACAAATATTTTTATCCTGACGATGGAATCGCTGGGGGAAGACAATACCTCCAACTGTGAATCCATTATTTTAACGTTGCCCTTCATGTCCGCCTCAAGACTGGCCATGGCCGTCTGCCGAGCCATTTCGACTGCTCCGTTTTCACTGAATTGGGTTGTCTCTGTCTTTTGTTCCCGATATTCGGTCCAATCCAGGCCCCAATTACCGGTGCCTGATCCTATTTTTTTCCGTTGCTCATAGGACGAGAAAGGAATCTCCCCCTCTCCAGTCACAGTAAACACCCGCCACGGCGTTTTAATCGCCAAACGACTATATCTTTCGCCGGTTAACCGAGTCTCTTCGTACGTCCTTTTCGCCTCCCCATATCCTTCATACCATGTCCTGGCCTTCACGTAGCCCCGGGCTCTTACCAAGGTCGGTCCGGTAACAGCATTGGGGTCCACCGGCAGGCCTTCCATCGGCGGAGTAGGAGTGACGGTACCGGATATCAACATATCTCCTTTAACTACCACAGCTCCTTTCTGTACAACCGCCTGACCATTCAGCACAAGTATTTCCTCCACTAGTCCATCACGTTCGGCGACGATATCGCATGGTCCGATTGCATCGGCATCAGGTAAAACCTTCTCAACCACTTTGATGTTGGCTCTTACTCCCCTGATATCGAATTCAACATAAGTGAGTTCGCTCAGTTCCCGCAGCATGGCTTCCTCTGCTTCTATACGGCTGAAACTCCATTTTCCTGCTCCCGGATAAATGCCATTGCGGGCCGCCGAAGCCAGGATCCGGGTGTTATCAACCGCTTGATTGCCGCTGACCTCCACGAACCAAACAAACGATGAGATCAGGTATAGGGCAGCGATGAACAAGACCGCTCCTCCCAACAAGCCCATCCGCTGCTTGAGGATTTTTCTATAGAAAGGCAAGCCATCCCTTTTCAGGATTTCCAGTTCGAATTCATGGTCTTCCACTATGGCCTTAAATGCTTCATAACCACTGTTTCTTACCTTCAGGTACAAAAATTCACCTTCCCGTTTAATATCCCAAATATATATTCCCCGGGCCAAGGCTAAATTTATAATCTTCTCCTGCTGCGGACCTTTAAGGCGCAGGGTAATAAAACCTCCTACCTGATCGGAAAACTTATTCGCCATATTGCCCTCCGCTCAATCCAAATATCTGACACTGCTGATCTCGCCTATAACCTTCATCTCATCCGGCATCAAGGCTTGGATCTGCAGGTCTTCACCGCTTATCTCCAGGTATCCCCGGCTTAGGTTGATCCGCATCCGAACGGTAGAATACTCTATAATCCCTTTATGATTCTCAAGGTACAATTCGTTGCGTCCGGTTATGGTCAACTTGGACAAATCCAATACTATGTCGGCAGGTATCTCCAGAAAATCCGCCATTGCCTTACTTATTACTTCCCGCTTGCTATCCATCGGTTACCCCCTCTTCCCATCGTCCGCCCGATATTGCACATAAAGCTTGTATTACCTGCAAACCTTTCCCAATCCATGGCGATATATACCTATCACCAGATATATACCTATCACCATAAATATATTCGGCTAAACTCCGGTAAATACTTTAGGAGATTGTTCAGGGG
>JAAYJY010000241.1 GCA_012522705.1 Syntrophomonadaceae bacterium
ATTCCTGATTCAAAGCGAGATATTCGTTACATGCTTCCGTGGTTATTGTGAAACCTGGAGGTACCGGCAATCCGATATTGGTCATCTCGGCCAGATTGGCGCCCTTTCCGCCCAAGATGGGCTTCATATCTGATTTCCCTTCTTCAAACAGGTAAACCCACTTCTGATTAGACATTGCTTAACCTCCTATAGTAGATTTCAAGTATCTTGCTGGCTGTCTCTTCCACGGCCCGGTTGGTTACATCAATCACTGGACATCCCAGTCTCTTCATTATTGTATCAGCATACTCCAGCTCCTCTATAATCCGTTCATAGTTGGCGTAGCTGGCTTGTCCGGTTAGTCCCAGGGTTTTCAACCTATCGATCCGGATGCTGTTCAATAATTCGGGTCTTATCACCAGGCCTATGACCTTGCCCCGCTCCAGCTGGAAAAGTTCATTCGGAGGTGTGACCTCCGGTACCAGCGGAACATTTGCGACCTTGACCCGTTTATGGGCCAGGTACATGGAGAGAGGGGTCTTGGAAGTTCTCGATACACCTACCAAAACGATGTCCGCCAAGGTTACTCCCTTAGGGTCTTTGCCATCATCGTAGCGGACCGCGAATTCCACTGCCTCCACTCGACGGTAATACATCTCATCGACCCGGCGCAACAACCCCGGCTCTCGCTTGGGGACCATCTGGCTGGCCTCCTCGAAGGCTGATATTATTGGCCCCAGGACATCGACACACACCACCCCGGCCTGCCGCGACTCCTGGCGCAGATACTCAGCCAATTCATCCAAGACCAGTGTATATGCGATCATAAAATGGTTTTCCACCGCTTGGTGTATTACTTCAGCAATTGTGTCCTTGTCGCTTATATTAGGTACCTGTCGTATCTCCATGGAACCGGAATTGAATTGACTGGCGGCTGCTCTGACGACCATTTCCGCCGTTTCACCGATGGAATCCGAAACGATAAATACTCCGGGTAAATGACCAGCCAAAATTTTATACCCCCTCTTATTTCAAGGCTAAATCCAGGAATAACCGGGTTATGTTGGTCTTCGTAATCCTGCCCACCACTTCCAGGCCTTCTTTGCCTGGATAGCCCTCTGTCCTTCTTACTACCGGCAGGGAATCAACCTCATGCTCTACCAGTTTTTTCACCGCTTCTACCACTGTGTCTTCAATATCAGCGGTAATAACATTGGGCATGCGAGTCATTATAACACTGACCGGCACCTTGTGAATATCAGCCTGCCCCATGGTAGCTTTGAGCAGGTCCTTACGGGAAGCCAAGCCAGTCAGGCAATTTTCAGCCTCAACTACGAAAATGGAGCCTATGTCCTCCAGAAACAGGGTTACTATAGCATCGTAAATGCTGCATTTTTCCTTAATTACAATCGGCCTGGACATTATATCCTTAACCTGGTATTGGTTGATTATCTTTTTGACCTTGCTATGGACACCGTCGGCTTTATACGTGTAACCCACCCGGGGTTTGGCCTCCAAATAGCCCGACATGGTCAAAACAGCCAAGTCCGGACGGAGAGTCGCCCGGGTGACTTCCAGTATTTCTGCTATATTTTCACCGGTAATGGGTCCCTGGCTCTTCACGATATTCAGGATTTTTTCTTGCCGTTCATTGAGCTCGATTTTTGCCACCACCAATTATGCTATACTTTTTACACTAAACCACTCCAATTACATATACTTTATAGACTAAAAAAATCCTGTTTGGCAAGGGGTATTTTTTTATTGCAGTATTCTCGTGAAATCCGCCACGTAATTGCCCGTCTCGGCTATTGATTTCAACAATCCAAGTCGCGCCCCCCTTAAATCCTGATCTTCGACCATAACCATGACCGCCTCAAAAAATTTGTCTACCGCCGGGCGCAACCCCGCCAACATTGCCAAGCCCTCATTATATCGGTGCTCCTGGAAAGCCGTCTCTGCCTTGGGTTTGATATGGTTCACAAGAGCATACAAATTCTTTTCGCTCTCGTCCACCAGAAACTCAGCCTGCACCTCGGTGCTGTCCCATTTCTTGGATAGGTTGTAGGAACGATTGAACACTACCAGGAAATCCTCCCAAGCCTGGCTTTCCCTGAACTGTTTTACCGCTTCCGCCCGGTTGACGATCTGCTGCAAATCATCCTGGCCCTGGTACAACACGGCATCAATCAAATCATAGCTGTAATCCCGGTCCAGCATCACCCCCCGCATCCGTTGCAGAATAAAATCCATAAGCTCTGCCGCTGTTTCCCCGGCATCAAGTTGCAGTTGGAAACCAGACCTGGACATGACTACATGGGTCTCAGTTATCAATACGCGCAAGAAGGCCCGCAAATTAAGGTCGATGATAATGTGTACGACCCCCAAGGCCTGACGTCTCAAAGCATAAGGGTCCTGAGAGCCGGAAGGTTTGATGCCCATGGCAAAAAATGCAGTTAAATTGAAAAGCTTTTCCGCCAAAGCCAATACTACTCCGGTCTCCGAGGCCGGTAGGCTATCACCGGCAAATCTAGGCCGGTAATGCTCCATAATGGCTTCGGCCACCTCACTGTTTTCTCCGCCTTGGCGGGCATAGTAGCGGCCTATTATCCCCTGCAGCTCAGGGAACTCGTAGACCACACTGCTGAGCAGGTCGGCTTTGCACAGGAGGGCAGCCCGATCCAGATCAACTTTGTTGCTTAAATTCAGGTTGGCACCGATTAATACCGCCAAGCTGCGCAGGCACTCCACTTTATCCAAAATACTGCCCAGTTTTTCGTGGAACAGGACATCCCTTAACCCGGGGACGAAATCTGCCAGCCGTTTGGAGGTATCCTCTTTCCAGAAGAAAAGGGCATCTTCCAAGCGAGCTTTCAAAACCCTCTCATTGCCAGCCCGGACCAGATCCAGGCAGTAATCGGTGCCGTTTCTCACCCCCACAAAACCAGCCATCAGCTTGTGGTCTGCATCAAAGACGGGAAAATACCTCTGGTGGGAAATCATACTGGTGGTTAAAACCTCGGTCGGAACGTCAAGATAGGAGATGGAGAATTCACCGTAAAAAGCGGTGGGATACTCCACCAGAAAGGATACTTCAGTTAACAAGTCCTCGTTTTCCATAGCCGTACCACCAACTCGGGCAGCGACTTCCCTAACCTGGGACCAGATCATCTCCCGCCGCTGCCGCGGATCGACGATTACATAATTATTGCGCAGGCAATCATAATACTCGTCAATGCTGGTTACTTGGAGGGGGCCGGAAGCCAGAAAACGGTGGCCCATAGTCCATCCAGCACTCTCAATGTTTTCGATCCGGAGAGACAACAATTGCCCTCCATAAAAAGCCAATAGCCAGCGAATGGGACGTGCAAATCTGGTTTGGAAGTAGCCCCAGCGCATGGAACGCGGAAAGTTAAGAGCCTGGATAATCTCCGTCAATAAGCCGGGAAGCATAGCCACAGTATGGCCGCCAGATTCCTTCTTGACCGCATAGATGTATTCAACCCCGGCCACATCTCTAATATCCAGGTCGGACACCTCCATGCCCTGACCGCGGGCAAAACCAAGGGCGGCCTTGCTGGGGGTGCCGTCTTGGTTGAAAGCGCTGGCTTTCTTGGGCCCCCGATTTTCGATCACGGTGTCCTTCTGTTTTTCCTCCAGTCCTTTTACATGTAAAACCAGCCGGCGGGGTGTGCCCAGGGTGATGATTTCGGAAAATTCCAGGCGGCTTTGCTGTAGTCTTTGGGCGGCAATAGCTTTTAGATCATCCAGAGCCCCTGGCATCAATGCCGAAGGTATCTCTTCAACCCCTATTTCCAGCAGCATGTCTTGGCTCATTACCCTTGGACCTCCTTTGTTTCTAACAACTCGGCTCTCGAACTCTCATCCTTTATCAACGGATAGCCCATCCTCTCCCTCTGCTCCAGGTATTCACGGGCTACGGTCCGGGCCAGGTTGCGGACACGGCCAATATATCCGGTGCGTTCGGTGACACTGATTGCCCCCCGGGCGGCCAGTAGGTTGAACAGATGCGAACACTTCAGCACATAATCATAAGCCGGTTGAGGGAGTTTCAGGTCGGCGATCCGCCGTGCTTCCTCCTCACACAGATTGACCATGGTGGTCAATGTAGGAACATCGGCGGCGGTGAAGTTGTATTGGGAGTAATCCACCTCCGCCTGATGATGGACGTCAGCATAACTGATGCCATCTACCCACTCCACATCGAAAACACTTTCCTTGTTTTGAATATACATGGCGATGCGTTCGAGACCATATGTAATCTCGGCGCTCACCGGATAGCAATCGAATCCCCCGCATTGTTGAAAATAGGTGAATTGGGTGATCTCCATTCCATCCAGCCATATCTCCCAGCCCAATCCCCAAGCTCCCAGAGTAGGAGATTCCCAATTGTCCTCTACCAGCCTGATATCATGCCTGGCCGGTTCTATACCCAATCTTTTCAGGCTCTCCAGGTATAGTTCGATCACATTATCCGGTGAGGGTTTCAGGATGACCTGATATTGGTAGTAATGCTGCAAACGATTGGGGTTCTCTCCGTAGCGTCCATCCGTGGGACGCCGGGATGGTTCCACATAAGCGACATTCCATGGTTCAGGCCCCAAGCACCGCAGGAAAGTAGCCGGATTCATGGTTCCGGCGCCTTTTTCCAGGTCGTAGGGCTGTTGAATGATGCAACCCTGTTGACCCCAGTAGTACTGTAGATTCATGATAATCTCCTGGAAATTCATTTCTTGACCCCCTGTGTATCTTTTATCCAACCGTGGCCTCATAATAGACATCCCGATAAACGCTAATGATGTGTTGCCTCCGCCATGGGAGCCCATAAATAAAAAATGCCCGTAACACAACAGGGACGGGATTAACCCGCGGTTCCACCCTGCTTGACACGTGGCCCACTTCGTTACTGCCCATTGCTCCGAAACGCCTTCAGATAAAGCCCCTGCCGGTTCCCATCCTGTCCAGCTTTCTGGAAGTGACTGTTCATCTTACTCCTCTTCATCATCGCTTGGCTATTAAATTCAATGATAGTTTATCAACCGCCCCAACCATTGTCAAATGGAAACCGGCATGGCTTGTTTAAGCCAACGGATAGTATTCTTGACCCGGAACTTTCTCTCCACATGGTATTCCAGATAGAGTTCCAGGAAATACTCCAGCTGCCGCATCGCTTCCCGCGAAACCTTAACCCGGCGAATCGCCGGCAGGGCACCCTGCGACAGCAATCGCAGCAAGGCCAGGCAATCACCCCGCAGATCGATCCGGCGGCTGCCGACCGGGCAAGCCCCGCACACCAGGCCTCCATCGGCCAGGCTGAAGGTGTAGTGATCAGACAGACGACTGCCGCATCCCACGCAACGGTCCAGAACCGGTCGATACCCCAAATGGGTCAATAGTTGGCTTTCAAAATAGCGTACCAGCAACGGATTGAAGCCATCCTGGTCCATCAGTTTCAGCACCTCCACCAGAGAAAGATACAGGTGCGGAAGGGGCGCCTTGTCCATCAGGCTCTTGTCCAGAAGTTCCATCATGTACATGATGTACAGGGTCCGATTCAGGTCCTCCCGGGAATTACCGAAGAAATCGATCAGGCGTCCCTGGGTTATCAGATCCAGTTCCCGCCCCTGGCTGAAAAAAAGCTGGGAATGGCAGAAGGGCTGGACACAACCGCGCAGACTGCTCTTGGGCTTTTTGACACCTTTGGCCACCGCCGTCAGTTTGCCTTCTTTCTCTGTGAAGACCGTGACCAATTGATCGCTTTCCCGCAGATCGCGGGTCCTTAGAATTATGGAACGACTCCGGTAATACATACACGGCTCCTTAAATGGCTAATTCATCATTCTATTGGGGCAAGCAAGGCTTATGGGCGAGCCTGGTAATCGGCCAACAACTGGCCGGCGCTGCTGGTACCCAACCGGTCCGCACCAGCCTCGATCATAGCCAAAGCCAGGTCCAGGTCCCTTATTCCTCCCGATGCCTTGATTTTAAGAGACGGCCTTTTATGCTTGATGATGTTGGCAATATCTTCGAGACTGGCCCCCCGGGGCCCGAATCCAGTAGAAGTCTTAACGAAATCAGCCTCGGTTTGGTTGATCAGAATGATGAGCTCAGCCAGTTCTTCAACGCTCAAGAAAGCGGTTTCGATGATCACCTTGAGGATAAAACGATACTCCTGCTTGAGGGCGGCTATCGCGTCGATCTCTTGGCCCACGGTATGGTAGTCCCGGTCTTTTAGGGCCCCGATATTGATGACCATATCCAGTTCATCGGCTCCCTCTTCCAGAGCCGTGGCGGCCAGGTAAGCCTTGCTGGCC
>JAAYJY010000242.1 GCA_012522705.1 Syntrophomonadaceae bacterium
CAGTACTGGATTGGCTTTATTAATAGTCTATTTTTTGGGCGGTTTTGTTGGCTTGGGGATAGCAGGCTTGGCCGGCACGGTTTCATTTTTATTTGCTGGGTGGGCAGCACACCGGTTAGGTGGTTTGACCGGTGATGTGTACGGTGCTTTGAATGAGGTCGCTGAAATCATATTTATCTTACTGTGGCTGGTGGCCAGCCAGAATCCCACCTTGGGGATTGACGGGTTATTAAGAGGTTGGGGGCGTTTTTAAGGGAGGTTTTTTAACCGTGCAGCACAGAATACACGGGGGAAATATATACGAAATGGCCAAGTGGTATAATCTGGCTCCAAAGAGCATTCTTGATTTCAGTGCCAGTATCAGCCCCCTTGGGGTGCCCGAAAAGGTGATGGCAGCGGTCGAGGCTGCCCTGGCGGCTATCAGCCATTATCCCGACCCTGAATGCGAAAACTTCTGCGAGGCGGCGGCCGAATATCATGGGGTGAATCGCCAAAATATATTGCCCGGCAATGGTGCTGCCGAAATCATCTACCTGGTCGCTCATATGGTCAGACCACGCCGTGCGCTGATACCCATTCCGACCTTTTCCGAATATGGGTATGCGGTAGAATCATTAGGGGCAGAGGTAAAAAGCGCATGTTTTGAACGGCAAGGTGAGCATTTCGTAATTGACAAGAGATACTTTGTCCAATCCATTGCCGGCCATGATCTGGCCTTCATATGCAATCCTAACAATCCTACCGGGACACTTTGGACGCGGAACGAATTGATCGAGATCATCGAGGTCGGGCAGGCCAACCGTTGTATGATTGTCATCGATGAGGCCTATTTGGAACTGGTTGACAACGGTGCTGCGTATTCATTGGTGGACAAGTTGACTGATTACGACAATCTGCTCATACTCAAATCGATGACCAAGGTATATGCAATACCCGGTCTTCGTATCGGCTACGCGTTGGGTTCCAATAGACTAATTAAAGCCATGGCGACGTTGCGTGCCCCTTGGTGCGTAAATATCCTGGCCCAGGAAGCAGGGACCGCGGCGTTCCAGGAGGCGGAGTATTTATCCAGGTTACAAAAGTTGGTGCACGAAGAACGACAGTATTTGTATGAAGAACTTGGCAAAATCACAGGGCTGGAACCGATTCGCCCCACTGCCAATTTTATACTGGTCGATACACGGCTGGCTGGTATAAGCGCCACTATCCTGCAACAAGCGGTAGCCGCCCGGGGAATACTCATTCGGGATTGCTCCTCCTTCCGGGGCATGGGGGGCAATTATATCCGCATTACGGTTAGGACTAGACCGGATAATGAGCGGATTACCCAGACTGTCCGGGAATGCTTGTCAGCTTTGTCAGCAGGAGGGGGTTAACATGCCTCCCCGTCGGGTGATCTTGATTAGACACGGCGAGACTGACTGGAACCTGGCACGCCGGTTCCAGGGTCATGTCGGCCCTGGCTTGAATGCCAAGGGAGAATCACAGGCGGTGGCAGTCGCAGCTCTATTAGCGGGTGAAGAAGTATCTTCCATATTCACCAGTGATTTGACTAAGGCGGTGGAAACTGGCCGTCATATCGGGGCTGTTCATGGGGTTTCGGTTAAAATGGAACCATTGCTGCGGGAGATTAATTTTGGCGTTTGGGAGGGGCTAACCTTCGGGGAAATCCAGGCACAATGTCCGAAAGTGCTGGAAGATTGGCTGCAAGATCCCTTTGCCCGGCGAGTATCCGGAGGCGAGACTGCTGGTGAATTGGGTGAGAGGGTCATATGGGCTTGGAATAAAATACTCCAGAATGCCAAATCAGCCCAGACAGTTATGATTGTGGACCATGCCGGCCCATTGCAGATGTTATTGTGCCATCTGACCGGGCTAGATTTATCCCGGCAGTGGGAATTCCGGATAGGACATGGAGAGCCGGTATTTCTAATCAAGAGCGGCTCGAAGTATAGGATTCTGGACAATTGATTGTATAACTCAAATGCTCATATGGATGCGAGTGGAGATGATATGAAATGCACAATGCCCGTACCATAATGATCCAGGGAATAAGTTGGCAAGTAGGCAAAAACGTTCTGGCGGCGGCTTAATGTCGCATCTTCCGGCAGGATAGGTATAAGGTGGCACCGTTTAAAGCGCAGAACATGGCTATGAACTCATTTGTCACCATCGATGGCGGAGAGATAGGCTGGGCCCAAGTGGTGCAGGATCAGGCGGCCAGGATAGAACCCCCTGTCGATATGAATCCGATGTTGCTCAAACCAGTTGCCTACAACGCTTCACAGGTTCTCGTGCACGATCGTCCCGCGGGCACGTTCGGTGCCCGTCACTATCACAAGGATTATGTCCGGCAGTCCCGCTGAAGTCAATCTGCAGAAGAATGATGTTGTTAATATGCGGGCGGCCCACATGGCTGGAGGCGCCAGTAATGCTGGTGGCGGATATCGACAAAGGCGGTGCGTTGGCAGCTGTGGTGGAGACTTTGGAACTATTGGCTCCGGAAGACCGGAAGATGGTGGCGGGAATTGTCATTAACAAATTCAGGGGAGACCGAGAGTTGCTAAAATCAGCCCTTGATTGTCTAGAAGCCGGGATGGGGATACCGGTCCTCGGAGTCATACCCTACCTTTGCTTCGCCGTACAGGAAGAAGACACCGTGAACTACGAGCTGCGCCCGGCCTCAAACGGGTCCAGAGTTGTCGAAATCGTGGTTCTCTATCTGCTCCACATCTTTAACTTTACTGATTTTGACCCCCTGAAGGGCGAACCAAATGTTTATCTGCCCGCGCTATATTAAACAGGGCCTAAAGATGGGAAACTCCAGGTTGTCTGATTATCCCTGGTTCGAGAAACACCATCGGGGATCTAAATTGGATCAGAAGCCCCGAAACAGCGACTCTACTCTGTCAGCATCGATGATATTTTCCTAGCATCTGAATACCACCGCATATGCCTATGACCGGAATGCCAGACTTCGCCATGTCCCCAGTCTGTTGTTCCCAGCCTTGGATACAGGGGTTTGGGCCTCCTGGATATCATGACCTACTTCTGCAGTGAAAAGACCACTTGGCACGCAGGTAAGGGGCAAAGGATTGGGATGCGCTAAGTGGATTGATGAGGGCTCCAATACTGAGGTAATCGGGGATGAGATCCATATGGGGCAATCGCGGCTTGCTCCGGGAGTGAACCAGTCTTTCGGATATTCCACGACCAGGATCCCGGGGTGGAGGTCCTGGATGGAGAAATAAGTAAGGACGGTCGGGTTTGGGGAACTTATGTCCATGGATTGTTCGATGCGGACCGAGATTCCGCCGCGTGTTTCTGAATCAATAGCGGTGGCCAAGGGCTTGGCTCCGCTGGCCGCAATATAATTTCCAACACAGCCGCCAAGCGATATATGACAGGCTGGCGGACGTGGTGCGCGCCAACCTGGATATGGACAGGGTTTATCAAATTATGAGGTTGGGTGACGGTTGTTAACACCCACCGTACTATCAATAGGCGCCAAAACAATCGATTAAAAAAGCCCTGATATTAAAGCAAAAAGCCACCTTCTTTCTGAAGATAGCCTTTCTGCGTCGTGCAGACCATTCTTTGCCGCTACTGACAGCTCTACTCAATTACTAAGGGTGGATTTCATTGTGCTTAATACTCTGTAGGAGTGTCTTTATTTTCAATTGGCACATACCTATGCCCTATATTATCCTGTTGAGCTGAGGGCGTTAGCGTGTTTGGCATCATCGTTCAACACCTTTACCAGTGCATCGGCATCCACTCGATGTTTCAAAATCAACGGCAGGATATGGTTGACATCGTTCATGGTGGCTTGATCTCGATCCTTTATTATACTGTATAATACAGCACCCTGTTGCATGGCTTCGATGGCTCGGATGCTCTCCAAGTTATGTTTTATATAGAGCCGGGCAATATAGTTGCGGACAAAATCAGGAAGGTCGGTTTCCAGATAACGTTCCGCCCACATCAGCATAATCTGGGTGTACATTTCATGTTGTTGCTGGTAATCTACAGTTGTTTCTGGATTCAGCTCGGTTTTATCTTGGGTGCTGTGGAAATTGTGTTTGAGCATCTTGGCAAGTATATCCACCGAGGTGGGGCGCCCCATGTAACAAACCATATCAAAGCGATCCGACAGTTGGCGGCGGATCTCTTCTAGGGGGCCGGGATCCTCATCTGGATTGGAAGCTGCCCACACTGAGACGTTCACATTGACGGATACAACTGGAAGGCCGGCTTCCTCAATCTGAACCACACCGGGTTTAGTGCCCATCAAATCCAACAGTATGTCGGTAATCTCAGGTGCAGTATCGGCCAAGCGATTGATTTCGTCGACAAAAAGAATGCCCCGGTGGGCTTGGGGGATAAGACCAGGGAGAAGGCCAGCCTCCGGGTTGCTTGAATCAGTTAGCTTGGCCAGATCGATGCTACCCGCTACCGTACCCACCTTGGCCGAATGCGATATTTCCAGGAACGGCATTGGAATCCACTCGGTACCAATAGCAGAGATTTCCTGAGGCGTTAACCCTCGGTGGAAAGGGCAATGTGGTTGTGCCGGGTCACAATTGTAGATGCATCCCTTAACCCTCTCGATATCTGGGAGGATATCCTGGGCTCTTCTCATGATAGTAGTCTTGCCGGTACCGCGAAGACCCTCGGCGTGAATATGCAACGGTTCACCGGCTATGGTTGAGACCATCGACATCCTCACCAGATCGAAGAGGGCCTCATTTCCTTCATAGCGTTCCAGCTGTGCATATTGTAACATCTGCAGTCCTCCTCTTTAAACCAGTATGTCTGGTTCACACAATAGTAGCGTTGGCGATGCCTCCGGTGGACAAGACCCTCATCCAGGGCTATCTGAATCTCTTGAGAATGAGTTTGCTAAGCGGATTTATATCAGGACCATGATGCAGACCACCACTAAACTCATAGTAAGCAATGCTATCACTCCAGCAAAGCCAACCCCTATCGTGATATTTTCCAAATCAACCGCTTGCTTCTGGTGGTTCGTCTCCTTGGGCTGAAGCGCTGGATTTCCGTTCAAATAATTGACTGTCATGGTACTCACCTCCGGTTATAATTTGAAAAACCTTATATATCGTATAGCAGGTCGCCTAACCAAACATTTCGTTCCTGACCTAATAAACTAGCAATTATCGTGCCAATCTCTGTGAAGGCGGCAATAAGCCCTTGGCAGATGCGGACGTACGCTAGGAGGGCTACATTAATAATCCAACCGAACGGTTCTAAACAACAATCGACACGCTTGCTTCGTAACAATTGTGTAACCCCGCTGTCAAGGGGTTGTAACGCAGGAACATTATTGATACACTGATGACACAACGTGGGAGCGAGGGATGATAAATGATCGGCTTAAATAGAATAATCGGCATCAATGAGAACAACTGCACCAATTGCCACCAGTGCATAGCGGTTTGCCCGGTAAAGATGTGCAACAATGGCAGCGGTAGTGTGGTGAAGTTTAATAGCGAAGTGTGCATTGGTTGTGGACGTTGTGTAGGTACCTGCATAAAAAGTCATGGGGGCGTTAGCGATAAGGCCGCGCGTTTTGCTATTGATGACAGTCAGCAATTTATAGAAGATCTGCCCCACAAAGATATGGTTGCCTTAGTAGCTCCGTCGGCGCAGTGCAATTTCGACCTAGCCAAAATGATCTCTGCCCTCAGGCAGGTGGGCATCAAATACGTATATGATGTATCTTTGGGAGCCGAGTTGACTGTAGCCCTGTATCATCGGGAGGTTGAGTCTGGCAGCGCGAAACTGCCCTTGATATCCACATCCTGCCCGGCTATCGTGCGTTACATCCAGTTGATGCACCCCCAATTGATAGAAAACCTGGCTCCCATAGGCAGTCCTGTGCACAACCTGGCCGTCTATGTGAAGGCCTTGCACCCGGAAGCGGAGTTGGTTCTATTCAGTCCGTGCATCGAGAAAACCAAGGAGATCAGGATGCATAATTTGGTCAGATACAATGTGCTCTATCAATCAGCACAGAAGATTTTTGATGGGCAGGATATCTATCTGGACCTGTTACCTGATGGGGGGTTCGACAATTGCGTACCGGCTGGAATAGCCACTAATTTTTCTATTCCCGGGGGATTAAAGGAATCCTATTTGTATCACTACCCGGAGACCCCCGCCAGCTTAATAGCCCGGGTAGAGGGCTCCGTTGTATTTGACAGCTATCTGCCGAATTTGCAGGATGCGATTAACCGGGGGGATAGCCACTTACCTATGATAGTTGATGTTCTCAGCTGTGAGAAAGGCTGCAACGCCGGGGTCGGATGCGTTCACAATACGGTCCGCTGGGAGATGGAATACATGGTCGCAGCCCGTTCGGAGCAAAGCATAAACGACCCCAATGCCAACCAGCGATTGAATGAATTCATTGCCGACACTATTAATCAACATGATTTTAGGATTCCCAGCTACGAGGACTTTTCTTCCCTAGCCCAAATCGACATACCCAGTGAAGCGGAACTGAAAGATATATATGAAAAGATGCTTAAGTTTGAAGAGAAAGACTTTAGAAACTGCGCTGCCTGCGGTTACAATTCCTGCTATGTTATGGCGGTAGCTATTCATAACGGTTTGAACAAGGTTCAGAACTGTCATTTGTACCAAGAAAAAGAGTTGCGCCGTGACCAACAGGCGATCGAATACATGCATATGGAATTGTCATCTGTCTTCAACGCCATGAATGATGCGTTGATAGTCTTGGACAAAGAGGGAAGGGTTTCGCAGTCGAATGTGGCCGCCCAAAAGATCACCGGTTATGCCGATGAAGCGATCATAGGAATTCACATCCTGGACCTATTCTGTGGTAAGGCCCCCTACACCATAAAACTGCTGGAAACCGGGGAGTCATATAGGGACCGGGAAATGATAATCGATGGGGTGCGGGGAAAGATCCATGGTACCGCTTCCGGCGAACCCAGGGTCGACGAGAATGGCCAGATCACTGGTGCTACTATTATTATTCGCTCTATCGCCCGGGTGCAGGTACTGCTTAACAAGATCAGCGGCGCCCAAGCTACCTTCATCTTTGATTCCGTTATCGGAGAAGATAAGAATTTGAAGAATTCGGTTCGCCTGGCGACCATCGCCAGCGCCAATGATTCAGCGGTACTGTTGCAGGCGGCCAGCGGAACTGGCAAGGAAGTATTTGCCCAAGCTATCCATAACGGTAGTTCGCGTCGTAACGGACCGTTTGTGGCCATTAACTGCGCAGCATTACCACGGGAGTTGGTGGGAAGCGAACTATTTGGATATGTGGAAGGCGCGTTTACCGGGGCTCGGCGGGGAGGCAGGCCGGGCAAATTCGAACTGGCTAACAAAGGCACTCTTTTGTTGGATGAAATCGGTGATATGCCCTTGGAACAACAGGGCATGTTATTGCGGGCCATTCAGGAAAAGGCAATCCTGAGGGTTGGAGGCGATTCCCTGATAAACGTAGATGTGAGGATAATTGCCGCCACCAACCAGGATTTGCTGGAGTTGGTAGGGCAGGGGAGGTTCCGGGCGGACCTATATTACAGGCTCAATGTGGTACAGATCTCCATCCCGGCCTTGAAGGACAGACGACCTGATATTAAGCTGTTGTTCGAGTATTTCGTAAAGGAGATGTCGGTGCGGATCAATAAACAAATTTCCATGATAGATAACGAGGTTATCAATGTGGTGCCAGCCTATGGTTGGCCTGGCGATATCCGGGAACTGCAGAACGTAGTGGAGAGAACTCTGTTGTTGGCAGAAGACGGTCATATCACCCTTGATTGCCTGCCTCGGGAGATTGTTGCAGATCAAGACGTTGGATATGATGGCGGCCATGGAGGGGGATACCAAGAGCTTGCTCCTGGGCCGTCCCGCCTCTCCAATCGCAGCACGCGCAAGGCAAAGGCAGGAGAAAAGGAGAAAGAACGGATAATGAGGGCTCTGGATAAATGTGGAGGCAATGTGAGCCAGACGGCAACCGAACTGGGGATTTCTCGCAACACTTTATATAGGAAAATGAGGAATTACGCAATAAGCAATTAGATTGTTACGCTCTGTTGGCATTAGGGACTTTATTCTGCGCCCATTCTGCCCTCAAAGATCAGCCTAAAAAGTTGAGGACCCAAAGAAATCGGGGTTACAAAGAGCAAATGCTGGGCGCCAGGGCCCAGCATTTTATTATGGCAGCAGGTATTATTGTATTCGGACCTAACCAAGGACTGAGTTAGCGAAAATTATACGTTGCATATCGGAAACACCTTCAATTTGGGGGCAGATAATGACGTCCCGGTAAATCCTTTCTATGGGGAAGTCCTTGGTTAGGCCGTAGGATGCATGCACGTCCATTGAGAGCCTGGCAGCTTCTACGGCTGTATCACTGGCGTAACCCTTAACCAGGGCTGCTTCCGCCTCAAATTTACCCCAATTACTAGACCGCTTGGAAAGGATATCATTGGCAAGAACCCCCAAGCGATAACACATCCAGCGAGTGCTGTGATACTTGGCGGCCAGGTGCCCGATTTTAAGTTGTATAGCTTGGAATTTGGCTATTGGTTTGCCCCGGTGCAGTTTCTCCTTGGCATATTTAAGTGCTTCTTCGTAAGCGGCTAGGATGCCTCCCAAAGCAATGGCAGAGGTCCCAATCTTCCCAAAGGCTATACCTAATAGCAGGATGTCGAACCCCTGGCCTCTTTGCCCCAATAAATTGGAGACCGGCACGCGGACGTCTCTTAGATATACATCGTATACCGGACTTCCATGGCCTCCGATCTTCTCCCAGGGTGGAGATAAGGAGTAACCTGGGCAGAACTTGTCGACGATGTAGGCACTTACTCCGCCGCCCGCCTCGGGGTCCTTACAAAATACCACCATGGGGCCTTCATAGGCGGCTGCGGAAATGAATCTTTTGGTGCCGTTAATCACGGCAAAATCCCCATCATAAGTGACGGTGGTAGCCAATTGCTTGGGATCTGACCCGGTTTCGGGCTCGGTAAAAGCAAAAGACGGGTGTAGTTCACCGTTGCAGATACGAGGAAAATATTTATCCTTCTGTTCCTCAGTCCCGAAGATGACAATAGCATCGGCACCCAGCATATGGACGGTGAAAACGGTTCCTACCGCGGAAGAAAACCTGGAAATCTGTTCCTGGACCAGTACGTAATACTCATAGCCGAGACCGCTACCACCGTACTTTTCTTCAAAAGGGATACCCATGAAGCCAAGCTCGGCCATTCCATCGAGGATTTCCCCTGGAACCTTGTCTTCGACATCAATCTGATGAGCTAAAGGGGCAATCATCTTGGTTGCGAATTCGCGGGCTGATTCTTGGATAAGTTGTTGTTCCTCGGTTAAATTGAAGTCCATTCAGCAAATCCCTCCCTGTTAAAACGGTGTTGTTTTCTTTACCCATTATACTTGTTTCCTGAAAAGAAACAAAAGCTTTAAATCTGAAAGGCTGTCCATCGAAC
>JAAYJY010000243.1 GCA_012522705.1 Syntrophomonadaceae bacterium
ACATAAAAGGAAAAACTGGCTTTTCGCCAACACACCGACCGGCGCCAGGGCCAGTGCAATTTACTACAGCTTGATTGTGAGCGCCAGAAAAAATGGCTTGAATCCATTTGAATATTTGACATGGATCCTTAACAATGCTCCCAACTTGGGAAGATCAAGTTACATATCCTCGATCAAGGACTTCCTGCCCCGGCAGTGCAGTTTTACCGGAAAAGGTATTTTCCCCGCAACCAGGTAACT
Organism: Syntrophomonadaceae bacterium; assembly: GCA_012522705.1. GTDB lineage: Bacteria > Bacillota > Syntrophomonadia > Syntrophomonadales > Syntrophomonadaceae > PHAA01. Next base: position 241 of record JAAYJY010000243.1, read on the forward strand.
CAAATCCGGGAAAATTTGCGTGGGAGGAAAACTGATATGGGAAAAAATATTGATTACATGATGGAATTGGTAAACGAATACCAGTCAGGCAAAACTCCCCGGTATATATTCGAACTGGACTATCAGACCGAGATCCTGGCCCGCTACAAGAAAATGGTGCGGGAAGACCGGAACTATGCCGAATATTTTTACGATAAGATTTCGGAAGACGGCGTGGATGCGGGCGATGGATTGTCGGATACAGGATTTAAACAGCTGATCCGAAGACAGTACAACGCGGTAAAGAGTGTCGCTATAGATGGCTTCTGGTGACACCTACATTTAGTAGGTGCTAGTCTGTTTGACGATTACTTCCAATGGTGGATTCAATACTGCCGGTTTGATTTCTGACGTGAGGGACTAGCAGATGGGCGTGGGGGGAACTACGAGTCTTAATCGTCGCGGAAGAATGGAAATGCTTAAGGGGTAATCGGGGCCCTTCTCCCCGTCCACATCAGTAGCAGGGTTATGTTGGTCGCCTTCCAGCCGCTCAATTCTCATGGAAGAGAATTGGAAGTACACAACATTCCTGTCCGTTATATGCTCACCGCGCAGGATCTTTCGGAAGATCGCCAGCAGTTCGTTTATTTGCAACGGTTTGATTCCCATAAAATCCAGTTTACCGTCTACTATGGAGGCTGGTCCGCCCAACTTTTCAAAGCCACCGGCTCCAGACCCGTTTAGGACTAGGAACAGGTAGAATTCGTCTTCCATTACCGATTCCGGGGTGACTATCCTTAACCGCATGCTGCTGAAGCGGGGTAACTCCTTAACGCCCTTCATATAATATGCCATGCGTCCGAAGACGTTTTTTAATCTTAAGGTGACGTCATGAGCAATATTAGTCAGCAGTCCGCCGCTGCAGACATTTACGAAAAACGTGTTATTTACCAGGCCAACGTCAACCAACTCTGTATTCATATCAGTGAGGCTTTTTAAGGCAGCACTTAAGTCCATCGGTATCTTTAAATGCCTGGCCAGGTCGTTGGAAGTGCCGGCTGGTATTATTCCCAATGGTATATCACGACCCGATCTTAGTAAAGCATTCACAGCCAGGTTGACTGAACAGTCCCCACCAGCAACTAAGATCGCTTCGAAGTTGTGGCCATCATTGCGATTAATTAGATTGCTGAATTCATCCGGGTGGCTAGTCCGAAATAGGTGTAATTCGTACCCCCTGGAATTAAAAAGATCCAAAGAGAAGTCCAATAGTTTTGGGAATTCGCGAACTCCAGCGTAAGGGTTATAGATCAGCTGAATCTTCTTCATTGTCAAACCTCCCCAAATGCCGGGCATGTAAGAATATTCGGTACTGATATCTTAAAGACCTTCCGCAGACCAAGACAAAGCCCAAACATCATTATCACCAAAAAAGGCCAAAGGACGAGATGCATTTTGCTCCCGTCCTGGTCTTTTGGTATTTATTCTATTTAACCTGAACAGTCCAGCCAAATATATCTGCCGCGGTGCCGTTCTGGATGCCGGTGATTGTATCATATATCATGGCCGAAACTGGGCCGATTTTACCATCGTTAATGGAGACCATCCGACCGGAGTAATTCAGCTCCCCAATAGGTGATATTACCGCCGCGGTACCCGTCCCAAAGGCCTCGTCAAGTTTGCCTTGGGCATGAGCATCATAAACCTCCTGGATACTGATACGTCGTTCTTCTACCGGAATTCCCCAGTGTTTCAACAATTTGATGGTTGAATCACGGGTAATGCCAGCCAGGATGCTACCCTCCAATGCCGGGGTGACTACAACGCCGTCGATCTTAAAGAACACATTCATGGTGCCAACTTCTTCAATATATCTTTTCTCAATCCCATCCAGCCACAGGACTTGGGTATAGCCTTTTTCCTGGGCTACCACCTGGGCTTTTATGCTGGCGGCACAATTTCCCGGAGTTTTGGTGAATCCCAGACCACCTTTAACCGCACGCACATATTCCTCTTCCACATAGATTTTGACCGGATCTATTCCTTCAGGATAATACGCTCCTACGGGCGACATTATGATCATGAAATAATACTTGTATGAAGGTCTTACTCCCAAATAAGGGTCGCTGGCGAATACGAAAGGCCTTATGTAAAGTGAGGTGCCTTCCGCAGCAGGAATCCAATCTTGATCGATCTCAACAAGTTTTTTGATGGCCTCCACTGCAAAATTAACGTCTAGAGCTGGGATGCAGAGACGGTCATTCGAGACATTCATCCGTTCCATATTGGAGTAAGGACGGAATAATTGAATCTGGCCGCCAGTTGTCTTGTAGGCCTTTAGGCCTTCAAAGGTGGCTTGGCCGTAGTGCAGTACCATGACCGATGGTTCCAAGGCAACTGAGCCATAGGGGACTATACGCGGATCGAACCAACCTCTGCCTTCCTCATAATCCATAACGAACATGTGGTCCGTGAAAAGTTGTCCAAAACCCAGCTTAGATGGGTCTGGCTTGGCCTTGGGATTTGGGGTCTTGTCGATGCGGATCTCCATAAGATACATCCATCTCCTTCTTAAAAAGCTGCCTGTCTCTAAAGGTTTCAAAGGACAGTTGCTAATCTACATTATAAAAAACTATGGTGGCATTGGGGCGATAAATATATATACAAGGGTGGAATATATCGACAAGGATGTTCATCCAGGTGACCTTACACAAGATCCATATTTATCTCCCAAAAAGTCTAATCGGCTGGTTACTTGGCCTGATAATAACATCTTTGCGGCGTCTCCAATTGACCCAAGGCATTAAGCTTCTTAATTATTTTCCTACATCTTTTTTGTCCAGAACGGTTAACTAGGTGACAATTGTAGCATCAAGAGGCCGGGTTTCCTGGTTGAAAGATTCCAATACGTTGCGCATGTTGTCCATGATCAAAACCCTCTCGGTTCATGGTTTCATTAATATAAGAAAAATTGTCATTTATGTCAACAGTCGCTGACTCTAAGCCACATCAGGCCGGTGATACTTGCTTAGCAGTGATATTACTTGATATAATCATACCAAAGATTGGAGAGCTTAAAAATGGTGTCTGATGGTATTGTGCAGGTCACAAGGCATTACTGATCCTATTAACAATAACACCGCAATTCAATCATCTGCACAGGTTCTGCAACTGCACATCTTATGAAAAGAGCCCTCATAGCAGTGTACATTGCAACATTCTTACAACACTCGCGCACTTAGGATGGTATTATCTATCTATTTCTTGACTAGGCTGCTCTATGACCGGGTGCGATACCCGGGGGAGGTGGTGACCGAAAGGACTGCAGGTGCCTTAAAATGTAATGGAAAGAAATAGACGGTTTTAGTAATACAAGCGAAAGAGGGGGGATAAGAAATGGCAGATAGCAAGGAGAATCTAGCTAAGAGTTTCAACATGATGGAAAATTCTATAGACAAAATGTGGGATATGTGGATGGCTGGTTTGGGGAGCATCTCTTGGGCTCAAGAACAGATGGAGAACATGACCAGGAAACAACTGGATCAGAATAAGACCGCCCGTGAAGAAATGATAAAACTGGTGGAAGATATGGCCACACAAACCCGCAAGAATCAAGAACAGTTTCAAAAGATGGTGGAGGAAGCAGTAATTGATACCTATGATCAGATTAACGTTGCCAATCATAAAATGATGCAGGACTTAACCAGAAGGGTGGACGAGTTGTCCAAGAAGGTTGACAATAGATAGCAATTTCAGGGATGGAGTAGGATAAAGATGCTCCGGCCTTTTGTTTAATCATGTAACAAGACGGAGGTGTAGGCGTGGCTGCTGACGGGCAAGACAGGAAAGAAAACGAAGACAAACAAAGACAGATTTTGGATTTCGCTGAAGCTTGGAAGAAGATGTATTTCGAAACCGAGACTACCTTAGCCAAGGCCATTGATGATTATGTGGCCAGTGATAGTTTCACGTCTTTCTTGGAAAAAATGGGGGCTGAATACTTGTCTTTGTACAAGACCAGCAATCAAAACATGGAGCGTTTTTTTGCTAATAGCCCTGTTCCCTCGAAAAAGGATGTAGCACGGGTAGCGGAACTGGTCATAAACATTGAGGAAAAAGTAGACACCCTGGACGTGGAAGTATCGGCTGGATTGAACAGCGTGGCATCCAGCATGATGAAGCTGATAGAATTCCAGGGAGTTTTGAAAGATGAAATGATAGCCCTGCGCCAAGAGGTGCAGTCACTGCAAAAACAACTTAAGGCCATGCAAACTACTGCTGGGGCAGCAGGTACAGAAAAGCCGGTGAGGAGCCGTTCCAGGAAGACCACAGGGGAAGATGCAGCGACCGCTGGCGAAAAAGAGGATACCAACGGCAGTGCTGTGACCGCAGCTGACAAAGCGCCCCGGCCCAGGACTCGCAAGAAAAAGGAAGATCAATAACCGCCAACGTCGAGGTGATGCAGAGAATTTTGCGAGTTGAGTAGTGTTTCGTATCATCGGTTGGATCTGAACTTAAACGATCATCAATGCGGTTATAATTAGCAGTCAGCATATATAAGCATATGATAATGGAATAACTTTGAGACTAGGAGGGTTGGTACCTTGGCAAAGCAAAAGGCCATTACCGGGTCAGCTGATGAGGTTGGTTACCAGTTACGGGAGAGTTATGATCGTTTGCTGGATAGTACCAGGAAAACAATAGATATCCTGACCTTCGATCCCTGGCCCCGGACGGGCTGTACCCCTAAAGAAGTTATCTGGCGAAAAAATAAATCAAAGTTATACCGCTATTCAGGCAAGGAACCGATTCACCGGATACCGGTGCTATTCACTTATGCCTTGATCAATAAGGCCTATATATTGGACTTGACCCCAGGCATGAGCATGGTTGAATATTTGGTTAACGACGGTTTTGATGTGTATTTGCTGGAATGGGGCGACTTCGAATGGGAGGACCGCCATCTTACTTACGACGATTTTGTTTATCGTTATATAGCCCCAGCGGTGAAACGGGTATGCCAGACAGCCGACAGCAATGAACTAAGTATTATCGGTTATTGCATGGGCGGAACCATGACCGCTATGTATGCTTCCCTGTTCCCCAAGCCGACCCTGAGGAATTTTGTGCTCATGGCCTCTCCTATTGACTTCCAAGATTCCGGCTTGACTACGAAGTGGCTCAACACCGCATTTGGTGACGATGTAGATAAAATCGTCGGCACCTTTGAATTGATTCCCAAAGAATTCGTTGATGTGGGCTTAAAGATGCTCCGGCCGGTCAACAATTTTGTCGGAACCTACAGCAGGTTATGGAAGATGGTAGACGAGGGAAAAGACTACTATTCGTGGAAGGTGCTCAACAAATGGGTGGACGACAATATCAACTTCCCGGGAGGGGCATATCGGGAGTGGATAAACGATTTATACAAACAGAACCGGTTGGTCAAAGGGGAATTCTATCTAAGGGGCAACCGTATCGACCTTGGACGCATTGAATCCAACCTATTGGCATTGGCAGGGGTAAATGATCATATCGTACAACCACGCCAAGTCAATGTAGCTTTGGATGTGTTTGCATCCCAGGATAAGACCTACTATGAGTACCCTATTGGCCATGGCGGACTTGTTTTCGGTAAGGTTGCTAAAGAACAGGTATACCCCCAATTAAGTGCCTGGCTGGCCGCTCGGTCAGATTAGTTTGGACTAATAAGCAAAGCAGAACAAGTTCACTTAGAGGGAGAGTGGCAAGGCCCCTCCTTCTTTGTTTGCAAACTATTTATTGGCGGCTATAAGGCGGCATTGCGGGAATAGAGGGATTTGTAAACAGAACAAAATATTCTATAATGTGGGGAAGAATAGGGCTATAGAAAGGAGCTGGGCGAAATGTGGCAGGAATTCAAGGAATTCGCTATGAAGGGGAATGTCATGGACTTGGCCGTCGGTGTTATTATCGGAGGCGCCTTCGGCAAAATTGTCTCCTCTCTGGTTGGCGACATCATTACGCCACTGGTAGGATTGTTAATGGGAGGAAAAGATTTCAGCGGATTGCAGGTTCAGATCGGCGATACTGCGATCATGTACGGCGCCTTTGTGCAGAATGTAATCGATTTCCTCATCATTGCCTGGGTCATATTCATGATGGTTAAGGCCATGAATCGTCTGCGCAAGAGGCAGGAAGTTGTTGAAGAAGCTGCCGGACCTGGCAACGAAGAAATCCTGCTGACTGAGATTCGGGATTTGTTAAAGGAGAAGCGTTAACTATCGGTTGGGCAATTACATAAGGATAGGACGAACCAGGGCGGTCAGCCCTGGTTCGTTCGGCTGGGCACTATTCGAGGAAGTCGTCACATTGGTCGGGGTTAGGGGGCTGTTTTCCGACACTGGCCGGCAGGCGCCCGGATTTATACAGGGCCTGCTGGAGCAGAAACTCGATATGGGAGTTTACACTCCGCAATTCATCCTGGGCCCACCTCTCTATGGCTGCATGGATCTGCGGATCGAGCCTGAGCGGAAAGTTCTTTTTATTACCCGCCATGGATTTGCTCCTTAGTAAAGACTTCCGGTATTCAGGATGGGCTGAGCTCCACGTTCGGAAATGATGGCTACCAGGAGGTTATTGATCATGGCCACCTTTCGTTCCTGGTCCAGATCTAAAATACCCTCCTGCTCCAGGCGTAGCAAAGCCGCCTGTACCATACCCACCGCACCGTCGACTATAATCTGCCGGGCTGCCAATATGGCAGCCGCTTGTTGTCTTTGCAGCATTGCACTGGCTATTTCGGTGGCATAGGCCAAATGGGTCAAACGGGCTTCCATTACTTCAACCCCGGCCAAGGCCAAACGTTCCTGCAACTCCCTGGACAATTCCGCGGCAACCTCTTCGGCATTGCTCCGCAGGGAAAGACCTGCTTCCCCAAAATTGTCATAGGGGTATTTGGTGGCTACATGACGCAGAGCAGTCTCGCTTTGTATCTCCACAAATTGTTCATAGTTGGTACATCAAATATCGCCTTAGCGGAATCAATCACCCTGAATACGACCACCGCGGCTATCTCCACTGGGTTACCTTCCACATCGTTGACCTTTAGAGTCTTACTATTGAAATTGCTTACCCGCAGGGAAACCACGGAACGAGCTGAAAGCGGAACTGTCATCCACAAACCGTTGTCCCGAATGCTGCCCAGATAGCGGCCAAAAAATACGATTACCCGGGCTTGGTTAGGCTGGACAATGGTGAGGGAACTGAAGATTATCAGGGCTAGTAATGAGCTCGCCAATATGATGCCAACATTTAAGTGAATGCTGTAGTATACAGTGGCGCCGATACAGGCTACTGCTAGGGAAATGGCTAAAAATCCGTTTACCTTCCAGGCTTTGCGTTCTTGCATTTGCTCTGCCTCCTCATATTGATATTATATCTTCGTGATATCATTTTAATATATGTTATTGTCGGTGCATATTGGAAATACCATCCAATTGGAATGCTCTTACCCAAGGGGTTAAGTAACTCCAGGCGGGAGGGGAGCATAAGCTATGGTAAACCTTCCGGTAAGGCCTCAACCAGATGGAGGGCTTGCCCCCAAACAGAGGGCGAGGGGAATAACATTAAAGGCTGGGGCAATAATAAACAGAAAAAAGGAGGAACCGCTATGATGTATGAGCAACGAACCATCAAACAGGATATCTCCAGGCCATCTTGCCTGGTTTTACCGCGTTGCTCACTGTGTGACCAGGTGCCTCAGGAAGGAATCCGGGATGGAATAAGGCTGAAGAAGGCATTTATTTGTTCCGGCTGTGAAAAGCTGATTGTCCAAAGCGAGGTAGCCTCCCGCCAATATCAGACATTGATAACCAAGCTAAAGGGAATTCTTCTCTAAAAACTTCCTACTGCCTCTCTTTCATTAGATATCGCCAGCCTCAATCTCTGCTACAATGAGATAGAAAAACATGTTGAAGAGGAGAGCTCTTTGCTAACTTGCCAGTGGCATCGACTGGGGAGCAACCATCATCATTGACATACCGAACACCCATATATACATCAATTGTAAATAGAACGGAGAAGGCAGGTCTACGTCTGCATATGCCCGGCCATGCTGGCTTATTAGGAAATATCAGTACAAAACTGGGATCATGGGCCGGGTTGGATTTGACTGAACTACCGGAATTGGACGACTTTCATGAACCACAAGGAGTCATTGACCAAGCCCAGCGATTGATGGCCCGGGCTTGCGGAGCCCAGCAAAGTCTTTTCCTGGTGAATGGGTGTACCGCGGGTATTCATGCCCTGCTTATGAGTGGAGTAGAAGGGGAAAGGGTGGTCATACCCCGTAATTCCCACCGGTCCTTCTTTGGCGGCTTGGTGTTGGCGGGAAGCATCCCGGTGTGGATACCTGCCGAAGCTGATCCCGATCTGGGTATAGGTCTAGCGGTTAAAACAGAGACGATCGCCGAGGCTCTCTTGACAAATGAACAAGTTGGAGCGGTCTGGTTAACCAGTCCTTCATATTATGGGACTTGCTGTGACGTGGCGGCGGTGAATCGATTGCTGGCTGAACGAGATATACCATTGATGGTCGATGAAGCTCACGGCGCCCATTTTCCGTTTCATCCCCTTTACCCAAGACCAGCTTTGCGGGACGGAGCAGCTGCAGTAGTCAATGGGTTGCACAAAACCTGGCCGGTGCTTACACAATGCGCGTGCCTCAATCTGGGCCGTCCCTTTCAGGTAAACCCAGGGAGCGATAGCCCGGATTCATCAGGACAGCTCAGATCGCAGCGCGGTGTGCGGCTGATGTCAGCCTACCATATGTTGACAACCACCAGCCCCTCTTACCCGCTAATGGCGTCCATTGATATTGCCAGGGATTTTATGGAACGGGAGGGACAGCGCTGCCTGCAACGGGCCCTGGAATTATCGGCGGAATATAAAACCCGGTTGAATCGGATAAAAGGGGTGAGGTGCTGGGGGGAGGAGTGGACCAACTTGCCGGGAATCATAGCAGTGGACCCGCTGAAGGTTGTAGTCGCAGTGGATGGTTTGGAAGTGACCGGAATCCAGATGGGGGAGCTTCTCCGCAGGGAATACGGCATAGAAGTGGAAATCGCCCAACCGCGCATAATTATGGCCATGTTCTCCTTGTTGCATAACCGGGATGACTGGGAACGTTTTTACCAGGCGGTTGCCAAGATTGCAATTTGCTACCCCTCGGCGGGGAAGAAGCAGGAAACCAATTATTTGCCTCCACCGTGGCATATGGTATTGTCCCCCCGCGAAGCGTTCTTAGCCCCTAAAAATAAGGTCAGACTAAAAGGCGCCCGGAACATGATTGCAGGGGAAATGGTTGCGATGTATCCACCCGGCATACCTTGCCTGTTACCAGGAGAACTGATATCTGACGATATCCTGGAGCACCTTGCTTATTTAAAAAGGATGCAGGTACAGGTTCAGGGACCGGTGGATCCGGAGCTGGAAAGTATTCTTATCATTGAATAAGAAGGATGGATGAAATGAGCGACAGAGGGTTTTTTATCAGCCTGGAGGGAATCGATGGAAGCGGCAAGAGCACTCTCAAGGAGGGTCTTATGAAGGAAATGGGGCAAACCCATCCGGTGGTGGGTATTCGCGAGCCGGGTGGCACGATAGTATCCGAGAAGATAAGAGATATGCTATTGGATGCCAGGAATAGTGGTATAATGGGTAGGACCGAGGCCCTGCTCTATGCGGCAGCGCGCAGCCAAGTGGTTGAGGAAGTCGTCAGGCCCGCTTTAGGCCGAGGGAAAATCGTTATTGCTGATCGCTTTATGGATTCCACCGTAGCTTATCAGGGATATGGTCGGGGGCTCGACCTCCAGCTTCTCATCGACCTCAACCGTATCTGTACCGGGGGATTGTATCCAGACCTTACCCTCTACCTTGACATCGACCCACTGAAAGCCTACCGCCGCCGTCTGCATGAACAACCGGACCGGCTCGAGCAGGAAGGGCTCGAGTTTCAAGTTCGGGTTCGAGCGGGATATCTTAAACTGGCAGCAACCGAGCCGCGCATCCACCAGTTGGATGCTAGTCAGAACCAACAGCAGCTTCTGGATGAAGCCCTGCGATTGATATATGCAGGTTTGGAAATTGGAGAATGAGGTCATTTTGTGCTTAGACAGGACGAACTTGATGGACTATTTTAAAGAAGTCATTGGGCAGGAAAAAGCTATTGCCGTGTTGCGAAAAGCTCTCAGCACAGGAAACATCCACCATGCCTATCTTTTCACCGGTCCGCCGGGTGTGGGTAAAAAGACGGCCGCCCGCGCTTTTGCCCAAGCTATCATCCTCATGGATGACCTTCAGGGGGAATCTTACCTAAGAGAAGGTGTTCACCCCGACTTTATGAATATCAAGAAACTGGAGAAAAAGACGCAGATTGGTATCGAACAGATCAATCGTGAGATGGAGCCTTGGTTGGCGCTGAGGCCATATCGCGCCAACCACCGGGTGGTGATAATAAATGACGCCCATCTTCTAAGCGTGCCAGCCGCCAATGCTTTATTAAAAACACTGGAAGAACCAACTACCGGTGCTGTTATAATATTGGTTGCTGACGACTTAATGTGGCTGGAGACCATCGTTTCTCGCTGTCAAAGCTTGAAGTTCGGATTGCTTTCCCAACCGGAACTGGAAGATTACTTGAGCCTAAAGGGTCTGGATGGTAAAAGGTCTGCTTCGCTGGCCCGATTGGCCCAAGGATGTCTTTCTACTGCCATTCAATTGGCCCAATCCGATACGTTGGAGCAACAGTGGCATAATGCCTTGGCATTAATCAGCAATCTGGCTACGGGCGATGAGATTGAAGTGTTTAATTGCGCTGAAGAGATGGATAGACAACCGGAGATAATGACTATCCTTCTTACTACAATCTTAAGGGACATATATATTTATCAAAGTACTCACCAATCAGAGCTGTTGGTCGTGCAGGAAAACGCCTTAAAATATCAGGCATTTAGACCTTTGGAGGGGAAGCGGGTTTTAGATTCTCTGGCTAGTATCGAAGAACTTAGAAATAAATATCGGGGCCCCATTCGTTCTCTTTTGCTGAGCATTAATATTTCTTATCATTTAAGGGATGCTTTACAATAAGAAAAAATGTTGTTGGTAAGATTACTTCTGAAATCAAACTGAAACTTAGGGAGGCAGATTTGTGGCATTGGTTGTAGGGGTCAGATTTAAGCCGGCAGGCAAGATGTATTATTTCGATAATTCTGACCTGGATTTAAAGATTGGGGATGCAGTAATAGTAGAGACTGCCCGCGGAATCGAACGCGGCATAGTATCAATAGATAGGCGGGACGTAAGCGAAGACCAGCTGGTCTTACCTCTGAAAAAGGTCATTCGTAAAGCCACTGAGGAGGATGAGACGGCTTACCGGCAAAATAAGGCCAAAGAAGCTGAGGCGCTGGAGATCTGCAAGGAAAAGGTGCGGGCTCATAATCTACCTATGCGCCTGATCGATGTAGAGTATACATTCGATATGGGTAAAATCATTTTTTATTTTACGGCCGAGAGCCGAGTGGACTTCCGCGAGTTGGTGAAAGACTTGGCGGGCATATTCCGCACCCGGATCGAATTAAGGCAAATCGGCGTCAGAGACGAAGCCAAGATGCTTGGTGGGATAGGCACTTGCGGCCGCATACTGTGCTGCAACAATTTTTTGGGAGAATTTGCACCTGTCTCCATCCGGATGGCCAAGGAACAGCATCTGTCTCTTAACCCGGCCAAGATATCGGGCATATGCGGCAGACTCATGTGCTGCTTGAAATATGAATCGGAGATGTATAGTTCCAAGAAACCGGAGGGCAGAAAAGGTGGAAAAAACAGTCCAAGAGTTGAAGAACCTGATCATGGATCTGATATATGAGATAGGTAGTCTTAAAGAGAGAGTAGCCATTTTGGAAGAGGAAAAACCACATGATCGGATTCAGAAGCAGCAGAGGCAAATTGATGCAGTCAAGCTGCAAGGCGAAAGTTATACCAACTTGGGTAGAATATACGCGGAAGGTTTTCATGTTTGCCCGGTAGCTTACGGGGAACCCAGGCAGGAGGATGGATGCCTTTTTTGCATGGCCTTTATGGGTAAGGAGTAGCCACAACCATGAATGGTGGAGCATTACGCTATGGTGAAACCCTTGACGACTTGATCATAGGCGGTCTTAAGATTATTCAACCGCGCGAAGGCTATCGTTTTTCCATTGATGCTGTGTTGCTGGCCCATTTCGCCGACCTGCTTGGGGTTAATAAAGTCGTAGATTTGGGCACGGGGAATGGGATAATACCACTGTTGCTCTCACAACGTGATCCGGGCATCCGCATATTGGGAATCGATATACAACCAGCCATGGTGGACAGGGCAGGCCGAAGTGTACGGATGAACAATCTGCAAAACAGAATCGATATCCAGCACGCAGACATAAGGCGACTGCAAGAGATATTACCAGGCGAAATTGCCGAGTTGGTCTTGAGCAACCCCCCTTTCTGGGAAAGGGGGAAGGGACATGTCAACCGGAACCAGGAAGAGGCCATTGCCCGCCATGAACTGCAACTGACCCTGGAGGAATTGGTCGCGGGTGCAACCCATCTGCTGGTTCCCGAGGGAGCCGTGGCGCTCATCCACCGAGCGGCCCGATTGGCCGACATCGCCGATACAGTCAACCGCCAGGGATTGTCGTTAAGCAAGATGCGGATGGTTCACTCTTATGCCGATAGTCCTGCTAATTTGGTGCTTGTGGAAGCAAGGCCAGGTCACAAGTGGAAGACTGAGGTGATGCCCCCGTTGATTATCTACAGCGCATTTAACAGTTTTAGTGATGAGATCAGACGGTTCTACAGGGAGACATGAATGCGAGGGAAACTCTATGTATGCGGGACTCCGATTGGCAATCTTGAGGATGTATCCATTCGGCTTTTGAAAACTTTGCGCAAAGTGGATTTGATTGCGTGTGAAGATACCCGCCACACCATCATACTGCTTAATCGTTACAAAATAAAAAACAAACTGGTTAGTTATCATGAATTCAGCAAACCCGGCAAGACAGCTTATCTGCTGGAACAATTGAAACTGGGCCTAAGCGTGGCTGTGGTATCCGATGCTGGCATGCCTACAATATCCGATCCTGGCGAAGGGCTGGTTCGCCGGGCTATTGAGGCCGGCTTTGAGGTTGAGGTAATTCCGGGGCCTTCAGCTTGCACGGCAGCATTGGCTATTGCCGGCATTGACAGTTCATCATTCATCTTCGCAGGCTTTCTACCCTCCAAAGTTGCGAAACGCAGAGAGACCATAACCAGTTTCAAAAGCGAATCACGTACGGTCATCTTATATGAAGCCCCCCATCGTTTGGTGGCTACGCTGGCCGATATCGCCACATTACTGGGGGAACAGCGGTCAATCGTGGTAGCCCGGGAATTAACCAAACTTCACCAGGAGGTGCAAAGGGGGAGAGTAAAGGAAGTATTAGGTTATTACCAGCAGAACCGACCCCGGGGAGAGATTTGCATGCTGCTGCCGGCGTCAGAAGATGAAGGCAGCATTGTCGATATGGATGTTGTTATGAAGGAAACCAGGGAGTTGATCCGGGGCGGGATGGAAAAAAAAGAAGCCTTCAAGCTGAAGGCCCGTCAATATAATATTCCCAAATCAACAATCTATGGGTGCTTTATCAAGGCTAATAATGAGGACTAATAATTATCCGACCTGCTTTGATAATTCGAGCACACAGCCCTTACACAGGTTTTTGCCTTTGTAATTAGCCACGTCTTCTGCGTTTCCACAGAAAATACAAGCCGGCTCGTACTTCTTCAAAATAATTTTCTCGCTATCGACATAAATCTCCAAGGCATCCTTTTCTTCTATTCCCATGGTGCGTCTTAATTCTATGGGAATTACGATGCGGCCCAGCTCGTCCACTCGCCGTACCACTCCTGTTGATTTCATCATGACCGATTGTTCCTCCTTCTTAATTATTCCAGGCTCATTGAAAACGTACCAAAACTGGCAGAAACAGTCAAGCCGTTTTTAGACAAAATCTACGAAAAATTTCAAAAGATTTGATAAAAAATTTCCTTTTTTAACACTATAATGGGTCGTAAGGATAAGGGGGCAATTATGTGGTAAACTATACAGAATATACCTTGCAAATTGGACGGAGGGACATGTGTGGAGAATAGAAAGAGCTTTTATATCACTACCCCGATTTATTATCCCAGCGACAACCTGCATATCGGACATGCCTACACTACGGTGGCGGCTGATTGTATGGCTCGGTTTAAACGCATGCAGGGATATGACGTTTTCTATCTGACGGGTACGGACGAACATGGTCAAAAAATAGAACGGGCAGCCCGGGAAAAGGGAATGGAACCAATCGATTATATCGATGGCATAGTCACCAACGTTAAGAAGCTATGGCAAACTCTGTTGATATCAAATACGGATTTCATCAGAACTACCGAACAAAGGCAAAAGGAAGTCGTACAGAAGATATTCACCCGTGTTTATGAGCAGGGCGATATCTTTTTATCTGAATATGAAGGATGGTACTGCAGTCCTTGCGAGACTTTCTTTACGGAGCGCCAATTGACAGAGGGTAAATGCCCTGATTGTGGCCGTGATGTGGAGATGTTGAAAGAGGCCAGCTACTTCTTTAATATGTCTAAATATGCACCACGGTTGCTGGAGCATATAGAAAACAACCCCGACTTCATTCAACCGGAGTCCAGGCGCAATGAAGTAGTAAATTTTATCAAGAGCGGGTTGGAGGATCTTTGTGTTTCCCGCACTACTTTCCAATGGGGAATCCCAGTGCCCTTCAATCAATCCCATGTGGTATATGTGTGGTTTGACGCTTTGATAAACTATTTGACCGGGGTGGGATACCTGCAGGACGATGAGTTGTTTGCCAAGTACTGGCCGGCTGATGTCCATTTGATGGCTAAGGATATAATCCGCTTCCATGCCATAATCTGGCCGATCATGTTGATGGCCCTTGACCTGCCCCTGCCTAAGAAAGTAATGGCTCATGGATGGATCATGCTTGAAGGGGGGAAAATGTCGAAATCCAAGGGCAACGTGATCGATCCCGGTATCCTAGTGAATAAATACGGTGTGGACGCAGTTCGTTATTACCTGATCAAAGAATTGAGCTTCGGGCAGGATGGAGTATACTCGGAGGAGATCCTGATCAACCGCATTAATTCCGACTTGGCCAATGATCTAGGCAACTTGATCAGCCGGACTGCGGCTATGATCATCAAATATTTCGCCGGGGTCATACCAACGGCAGGAACAGAAACCGAGCTCGATCTCCAGCTCCAAGAAGCGGCGAAACAAGCCTTTTACGAGGCGACTGAGAAGTTAGAGAAACTTGACTTTTCCAACTACCTCCACGCTACTTCACGGCTGGTATCGCGGGCCAACAAGTATATAGATGAAGCGGCGCCATGGCAGCTAGCCAAGGACCCCTTTCAAACCGAGCGTTTGGGCACGGTGATGTATAATCTGATAGAAAGCATCCGTATCGTCCTGATACTCACGGCTCCGGCCATGCCAACCCTGATGGTCAGAGCCAACCAGCAACTTGGCTTGTGGGGAGACTCAGCGAAAGCAGTCTGGAATGATGCTGGCAAGTGGGGAATGACCAGCAGCGGAGCGCAGGTAACCAGAGGGGAGCCCCTCTTCCCTAGAGTGGATGTCAAAACGCTAGAGGAAGAGCCTGCAGAAACGTCTGCCTCAGCGAAGACCGGTTCCAATCAACAGGAGTTAAAGGCGGTGCATAAGACCGCAGAGGAAGACTCTATAACCATAGAGGAGTTTGCCCGTCTTGACCTGCGGGTTGCTGAAGTCATCGCCTGTGAAAAGATGAAAAAGGCAGACAAGTTACTGATTCTTAGTTTGAAGGTAGGAGAAGAAGAACGAACGGTAGTATCGGGGATCGCCCAACATTATACGGCGGAGGAAATGGTGGGCAAAAAGGTTGTGCTGTTGGCTAACCTCAAACCGGTTAAATTGCGGGGCGTGATGTCACATGGAATGATCCTGGCCGCTTCTGACGATAAACAGATAGATGTTTTGATGGTTAGCAAAGACATAGATTCAGGTGAGCGGGTTAAATAGGAGGTTATTAACAAGAAATGTTCGATAGTCATGCCCATTTGCAGGATGCCAAAATCAAAACAGACTTGGACCAAGTACTCAAAAGGGCAAGGGATGCAGGGGTGGAAAGGATCACATGCATAGGTTATGATTTAACTTCCTCGGAGGAAGCGCTCCTGATTGCCCGGAAACACCAAGGGGTGTACGCTACTGTGGGCGTACACCCACATGACGCCAAGACCTTTAATCCTGAGGTTAGGGACAAGCTCAAAGCCTTGGCCAGGGATCCAAAGGTGGTAGCCATAGGGGAGATAGGGCTGGATTATTTTAGGGATCTGTCGCCGCGAGAAAAACAAAAGGAATCCTTTATCGAGCAGATTTTACTTGCCCGGGAAATTGGCAAACCGATAGTAATCCATGACCGCGATGCCAACCAGGATGTGATGGACACTATCAAGAAATATAAAGCGGGCCGAAACGGGGGTATAATGCACTGTTACTCAGGCAGCCTGCCCTTGGCGCTGGAAGCGGTAAAAAACGGATTCTATATTTCCTTCGCGGGGCCCCTCACATATAAAAACGCCCGCAAGTCTCATGAGGTGGTGGTGAAGATACCAATGGACCGGCTCCTGGTAGAGACCGACTGTCCATATTTGACTCCAGAACCATTAAGAGGGAGGATTAACGAACCGGCTAATGTCCGTTATACGGTAGAAAAGATGGCGGCTTTGCGCAACCAGCACCCGGATGAAATAGGGTATTTGACGGAGCGAAATGCCTGCAAGGTATACAGGATTAAGGATTGAAAAGAGTCTAGACAAGTGATAAATTAGGGCATTAGGGCTGAAAATGCCCTAATTTTATTTTGGGTGGGGATATCTTTCAACAAATTAAACCGAGGTACAGGCATAGAATTAATGAAGCTGGAAAAAAGACAGATCATTATCAAGAAGATCACCCCTCGGCGGAAGTCATACCCACATGTCCAAGAAAAGGCAGTGATTTTGACAGCGGGATTCATTTATGGTTAAAATAGTGATGCTCCACTTTTTCTGCGAGGGGGATCTGGAGTAAAGGGGGAGTTGCATGAGTACGGGTCGATCAAAAAGGGTAACCTTGCTGGTCGCCAGCCTACTGACTCTGGGATTGCTTTTGGGCAGTATGGCATTTGCCTTGGAGAAACAAGTATCCATCGCGGTCGATGGAAGTGTTATTGAGACCAAAGTATTATTTTCCAGCACGGTTGGGGTTGTCCTCGATCAAAACAACATTGTCCTGGCGGACCAGGATTCCGTCAATCCCTCTCGAGAAACGGTGATTACGCAGGAGCAGCAGATTATAGTAAACAGGGCCTTTCTGGTCAGAGTCACAGCAGACGGGACGACCAAGGAAATCAAAACCACCCCAGTCAGTGCCGCCACAGCAGTCGCCAAAGCAGGATTCCTTGTGGGTGAGAGGGACATCATTAAGGTATCCAACCAAGAATTCAGCCATGAGATTAGACCGCAACCTTTGATTGCGTCAGCCTTGACCGCCAATGATGAGAGTAATTCTGCCAGCGCGGGGATATTGGCGGGGAAAACAACCAACCTTGGACTAGCACCGGTAATGGGCCCCGCCCGATCCCATATGGAATTGATAAGCCCGGGTCAGGAGATAGAGGTAATCCGAGTAACCCAGCGCGAATTTGCAGTAGATGAACCTACCCCCTACCAAGTGGAAAAAACCATCGACGCCAACTTGGAAGTGGGCATATCTAAAACGGTTCAACAAGGCAAGAACGGCCTTACACGTCACGTGTTCTTAATTACATGCCACAATGGTCAGGAAATCTCACGGGAAACAATCCGCAACGAGGTCCTGGCCCAGCCGCAGAACCAGGTGATTGCCGTGGGTAATAGCTATACGGTATCCCGTGGTGGTCAGCGCTTTGATTTCCGGGAAGCCAAAACCATGGTAGCGACGGCTTATACTTATACCGGCAACCGCACGGCTACTGGGGTTTACCCCGCTACGGGAATGGTTGCGGTTGATCCAAAGGTGATCTCCCTGGGGACCAGGATGTATATCGAAGGATACGGATACGCAACCGCTACTGATACCGGCGGAGCCATAAAAGGAAACAGAATTGACGTCTTCATGGAGACTTACTCGCAGTGTATGAATTGGGGGCGGCGGACAGTCAAGGTTTATTTACTGCCCTGAATCCGTGGAACGAATATTTATAAAACCTCGGGAATGGAAGCAAGATACGGCAAAATAGAGCAAATGAGGAATAATCCGCATTTCAATTTATTCACCCGAGGTGTTAAGCTTGTAATTTATTATCGAATATACTGACCTTGATCTAATTCCCAGCGGAGGCTTACCATTAGTAGGTTATTTACTGGATAAATGTTCTTTGAAAAAGCGTATTGATTAAGGACTGCCTTAAAAACTGTTCTCCAAAAGTAAAACCGAGTCTACCGTAATGAGGGTGCGCCGATCAAAGGTGCACCCTCACTTATTTCCACTTTTTTCAGTGGTTTAAAAGGAAACTTTATTTGCAAACTAAATGCAGCCCGAAAAAAGGAGGTAGACGATTATGCGCAGAAAGCAGGTTCTCATTCAATGCCTGTCTTTGGTAGTGATGCTGACAATATGTGGGTGTGGTCAAACCGCTCAGAAGCCAGCCCCGGATGTCAATCCAGACCCAGGGGTTCAGCAGACTACCGATGCAGAGAAAAGAACTATGGCCAGTCGGTTTTCCACTTTGGCGACGGGGATCGAAGAAGTTCAGCAAGCTACCGTGGTGGTGGCATCCCATCCGGGTAACACCGGAGGCTCAAACGATCCGTTTTCCGACGGACTGCCTTCTGGCACACCAAATAACGACCCTAATGCAGCCCCGGCGGGGCAAGTAGCCAACCCCAAACAACAAGGCAATCTAGTGGTTATGGTAGGGATCACTCTGAACGAACAGGCTATGCGGGATTCCAATAAGGTCAACGATATCAAGGAGCAGGTAAGGAGTAAAATCAAAGCTGACAGCGATAAAGTCGGGGAGGTGCTTGTTACTACGGATGCCAACCTGATCAAGAGACTCCAAGATGTAGCCGCCGGTATCATTCAGGGGCAACCGGTGGAGAGTTATACACAAAATCTCAACGAACTGGATAGAAGCCTTAGAGGCCAATAAGGCAAAGCAGGTTCCGTAAGGCCCACTGTAAGAGACTTGGAATATAATATACGTGATTGAGATAAAGACCGTTTGGCTGTTTTCAGCGTCATCGAATGGTCTTTATAAATTTTTCTCTAAAAACCTGGCAGAGACCAAAAACCACCTTTCAAGAGATCCAAGATATGTAGGATTGACACGGAATGAGGGGCGAAAGAGTCCGAGTACGGTATAATGAATATTACTGCTGATTGAGGAGGTAAGCCATGAGAGACAGGGCATCGCCTAGTGGGGTACGGGACCTTTTGCGAACCTACGAAGTATTTCCCAAGAAAAAGCTGGGACAGAATTTTTTGGTGGACCGCAATATTCTGGCTAAGATAGCCGATTCGTGTGATATCAACGACCAAGACTACCTGCTGGAGATAGGCCCGGGGCTTGGTGTTTTAACGCAAGAACTGGCTCAACGCGCCTATGGGGTGCTGGCTGTTGAACTGGACTACCGACTGAAGCCGGTACTGACCTGTTTGGCTGGGGAAACAGATAACATAAAGCTCATATTCAACGACATTCTGAAATTGGACATAGAAGCGGAGATGGACAGGGCCTTTCAGGGTCAGGGGTTTGATGCCTATAAGGTGTGTGCCAATATACCCTACAACATAACTACACCCATAATATTTAAATTGCTGGAAAACTGTCCCCGAATGACGTCAGCTACCTTGATGATGCAGAAAGAGGTGGGGGAGAGATTGGTAGCCGCACCAGGGGGGAAGAATTACGGGCGGCTTACAGTCATGGCTGATTATTATGCTCATCCGGAATTAATAATGCATATTTCCCGCAATTGTTATTACCCACGCCCGGAGGTCGATTCTGTTGTGATTAAGTTGACTCGCAGATCACAGCCGATCGCCCGGGTATGCAGTGAGTCAGCCTTCAGGGATTTTGTAGCTGCGTCTTTCCAAAAACGCCGAAAAACTATACTCAATATTGCCAGTGAATTTTTTGGAACCAACAAGGCCGATACGCAAATGAGAATTGAGGCTATTGGGCTTAAATCAAATCTGCGGCCTGAGAATCTATCTTCGCAGGAGATTATAATGCTGGTCAATCGCTTCACGACGTAGCGTTTATTAACAGCATACAGGCCTAGTACTGGGAAAACTAAAACCTTAATATGATTGCAAAAACAATCTACAATATTTACAAATATTTTATTTAATATTCGATTGACACCATCATCATTTATTTTGTATACTATTCGTTCTAATATTGACAGAATACCCCCCTTAGTATAAAATTATAGAATACTTAGGTAAAGAAGGTGATGGTTTGAGTTCTCCCAGAGCTATCGCAGAAATCAAGAGAGACTTGGAATTCTTCGTGGGAAGCAAGATCAGATTAAAGGCTAACCGAGGAAGGAACCGCATCATAGAGAAAGAAGGAGTATTGGAGTCCATATACCCCAATTTATTTGTTATACGGCTTAACGAACGCAAGGTGGAAAGAAAGGTTTCTTATACCTATGCAGATGTGCTGACGGAGACGGTTGAATTATTTGTATATGATAAACAGGATGCTGAGATTAAGATTGCATCTGCCAACGCTTAACCAAGCTCAACCAAACCGAATAGTAGGGAAAACCCGATAGACTGCACCACGATGTGCAGTCTTTTTTTGCCAGGACAGGAGCATCATACTCCCTTGCGACTGTCCATATAAATGAACAAAAAGTCGGAGTGATGAAGTTTGCGACAGGATATATCACTGTGGTGCCCGGTTATTATTGCTGGCCTGCCTGCACCCCGAACGTGCCGGAGAGAATACCAGTATGACCTAGGTGAAGGC